>JBJELF010000008.1:0-7537 GCA_051879015.1 Lachnospiraceae bacterium | reverse complement strand
ACTGTTGCAGATAGTCCAGATGGAATGGCTTATTATGGTTATGGCTATTACAACCGTCTTGACTCTTACTATGGTATCGCTGCTTCTCAAGAGATTATTGGTGAGTTCGGTTTCAATGGTAAGACCTTTGATTTGGGTGTATGGGCAATCGGTGAGCAAGAATTTGCTGATTTGAAAGTGGGTGGATACATTGCTCCAATGCCAGAAACACAGGCAATGGAAGACTGGACCGGCGACTGGGAAGGTTGGATGGGTTCCACTGGACATGTAGGTGTTATTGGTGAGGCATTCTGGACATTCCAGAATATCTGGAACACAGAAGGTTACAAGGATATGGGTCTTGATATCGTACCTTATGTTATTCCTGCTGTATCTGAGGCAGATGCAAGTGCAGACCATCATAGTATCGCTACCATCGACTTTGGTGGTGTTGGTTCTAGCTGTCAGCATCCTCGTGAAGCATATGAGTTATTGAAATTCATGAGCTTT
Source organism: Lachnospiraceae bacterium (assembly GCA_051879015.1). Lineage (GTDB taxonomy): Bacteria > Bacillota > Clostridia > Lachnospirales > Lachnospiraceae > JBJELF01. Next base: position 7,048 of record JBJELF010000008.1, on the reverse strand, counting down.
GGTGTAGATGGTTGGATGACTCGTATTGAGCTTTATAACTCTGGCGCAACCAATTCGGCTGGTACACTTCTTAAGAATGCAGGTATGTTTGCTCCGATTACCAAGAATGAGCAGGTATGGGAAGCTTACATTCAGATGTACTGCGAAGGTATGGACGAAGAACATACTCAGCTTTGGAGAGATTATTTTGCAAGCTGTATGCAGCCTATCCCTTATGGTTGGGAGAGTATTGCCGGATATTGGACCTTCTGTGATTCCTATTTCAACAAGATTGGTATTCATGATTTGGTAGATACTGGTGCAGCGAAAGCTTCTGACTATGCAGAGGAAGCAACCGAGATGGCAAACTATTATCATGCAAATGCTATGCTTGAGTTCTTTGGACCAAACAGTTTCTATAATTTCCTGAGCGATGAAGATGTGGCATTCTATCAGTCTGTTGTGGATGCACAGGGTGTAATCGTAGAAGAAGAATAATAATAAGTAGGATTTTGATGTCTTGTGACATTTTTATCATGTAAATTTGCAAAGAACGATTCGGCATCGATAGGGATGTCGGTGCCGAATCGTTTATGTACTGTCTACATAATAGAAAGCAGCAGCTGACGGATTGTGTGGATGGTGCAATGGGTGAGAGAGCCATGTCTTCTGCCCAACTAATCATTAAGGAGGATTTTTAATTATGAGAAAGAAACAAATTATGAGTCTTGTATTGGGTGCAGCTATGGTTGCTACCATGATGGCTGGATGCTCTAGCTCTGGCAATAATGACAAAACTACCACAGCAGGTACCAGTGCAGAGGATACTGCGGCTACTACAGTAGAAGACACAGAAGAAGTTGCTACTACAGAAGGAGAGACTGCTGATTCTCGTTTCTGGACTTTGGCTGACCCAGAGGAAGTGCCAGAAGCAAAATATCACTTTACATTTGATGGTGATGAGGAAGGTATCAGAGCGATTACTCAGGGAACGAAGACCGATGAGGATCTTGCAAATCCATTGTTAAATGGTGCTACTTACTCCATCGTTGATGCGGATGCTGAACTGCTTTACAGTAATGGTCCAGTGGATGGATGCTTATATTTAGATGGTAAGTATGGTGTATCTTTGGATATTGAGCCAACTGGTACCGATGCTTATACCGTATCCTTCTGGATTAATGCAACACGTTTGGCTTCTCTTGGACCAACTGTTACATTCGGTCACAATATCGGTGCATCCGATGCTGAGATGGGTGTTGCATGGGTAAATGTTACTCAGGCTGAGTGGGGCGCTGAGCAGGCAAAGATTTTCCCAGTTCTGTGGAACAGAAACTCTGAGTCTGCTGTATGGCCATGGATTGCAGCTTATGATGATGAAATTCATGGAAAGAAAGAATGGGTTATGGTAACCATGTCTGTCACTGGCGAGCCTTACAATTTCGTTGATGAGAATGGTGTTGAGACTCCACGTGTTGGTACTTCTATGTACTTGAATGGTATGTTGGTATCTGAGGGCTTGACAAATGAGTACGGCGGATTCTCTCCAGAAATCATGAGAGCAGTTGGCGATGATGAGTTGTTCGAGTTCAACATCGGTGTAAACTACTGGGATACCATTTTCAAGGGTTATGTTGATGATTTGTATGTATTTGACACTGCTTTGACTGCTGGTCAGGTTGCTAGTTTGTATGCTTTGGGTGATCCAACTGTTGAGACCGTTGAGCCTGCTGCTGAAGGTGGCGAGGCAGAGGCTGAGCCTGCTCCTGTTGAAGTAAATATTACTGGTACTGCTGTTGGTGCAGTAGATTTCTCTACTGGTTTTTGGTCTGAGTTCTCCGATACATGGGCTGTTGCTGCTGGTGAGTCTGTTACCAAGACTTTCGTAAACTATCATGGTGAGGAAGCAGCAAACTGGAATAACTTTGTAGTGATTCTTCAGAACGTAGCAGATGCTCACAGTGCAGATGCTAACGCTGATTACAAGGAGTATGCAGTTGTTCGTGCAGATAACTTTGGTTGGAATGCAGCTGGTGATACCGGTAGTGGTGTTCTTCCTTGGACACTTGAGAGCAACTGGAATTGGGATACATTCGGTACTGATTTGAATGGTGCAACTGTAGTATTAACTGTTACTAACAATGGCGAGACAGCTGATGTTGTTGCTGACGTTACTACTCTTGCTGGTACCACTTATCAGCAGAAGTATACTGGTATCGAGGTAGATGGAGATCTGTATTTCTGCTTGACTGTTGATAGCAGCTGCGTAGATATCCAGAACTAATAATAGGATAATGTGTCGCAGGCACTATCATAATGGTGTTAGAGAGCGATTATAATTAAATGGAAAGAGCCGCCACAACATGTAAACATGTTGCGGCTGGCTCTTTTCTATACATAGGGCATTATTTTGCATTTCAATTTCCATTCTATATTTAACTAATTAGTGTAATATTAAATAATTTACTTGAATAAATGCGGAAAATGTGTTAAGGTAGCGATATCATATCGGGCATAATTACAATCAATATATATAATGTTGCCTCGCTTGCGAGGCATATAAGTTTAATATTAAGTGCCCAATTGGTGAGGAGGTAAAATAGTATGGATAATCATTTTAATTATAGTAAACCTTGGATTTTACAGAGAGCAGATCCATATGTATATCGTCATACAGATGGAACTTACTACTTCACAGCATCCGTTCCAGCTTATGACCGCATCGTATTAAGAAGTTCTAAGAGTTTGCAGGGATTGGCAGAGGCGCAGGAAGTGACCATTTGGACAAAGCATGAGAGTGGTCCAATGAGTAAGCATATATGGGCACCAGAATTACATTTTATTTTTGGAAAGTGGTATGTTTACTTTGCGGGTGGCGAAGAAGAGGATATTTGGAAAATCCGTCCTTATGTGCTGGAGTGTCAGGGCCTAGATCCTATGAAAGATGCATGGATTGAAAAAGGAAAGATGCAGGCTGCTGATGATGATCCATTTTCTTTCGAGGCCTTTTCTTTGGATGCTACGACCTTTGAGGTGAATGGAGAGCAATATTTTGTATGGGCTGAAAAAGTGGGAGTGGGTAAACAGATTTCTAATTTGTACATTGCAAAGATGGAGTCAGCCTGCAAGTTGTCTACCGTACAGGTATTGTTGACTACACCGGATTATGAGTGGGAGCGTATCGGTTTCTGGGTAAATGAGGGACCAGCTCTTCTCAAGAGAAATGGAAAGCTGTACTTAACTTATTCTGCCAGTGAGACAGGTATCTACTATTGTATGGGTATGTTGACTGCGAATGAAGGGGATGATTTGTTGGATCCACGTTCTTGGAGCAAAGAACCACTCCCAGTATGTGCATCCGATGGTGCATTGGATGTTTATGGACCAGGACATAATTCGTTCACCAAGGATGAGGATGGCAATGACATTTGTGTTGTACATGCTAGAACCGAGATAGAAATTGTGGGGGATCCTCTTTATAATCCAAACAGACATGCATTTCTTATGAAAGTAAAGTGGGATGAAAATGACAGACCAGTTTTCTCTTTTGATAATCAATAAGAATGGAATCTGATAATAACGAATTGTAATTGAGCTTATGCATAAAGATTTAATAAGCTTAGTTATTATTGCAGCAATTGCCAAGACCCCAAAATGGTTTTGGCAATTGTATTTATACAGATAAGGAAAAGGAGGAAAGAACTTGAAACAAAAAAATACTTATTGTGGTATATTGACAAGTGAGTTGACAAGCTTATTTACTCAACCTTGGTTTTGGATTGCTATTTTATTAGTTGGAGCGGTTCAGTTTTTCAATTTAATTTATGGTGAATCAGGCAGTGGATTTATGTATGAATCTATGGGAATGGATGCATTTAGACAATATTCTATTATATATCTGAGTGTTATGTTTGCAGATTTAAGCTATTTTTCGTGGGCTCGCTATTGTATTTGTGCGTTTCCAGTCGTCGCAATTTTTGCAAGGGACATAAAACAAAAGCGACTTACATTTATACTTCCTCGTTCTGGTTATTTTTCCTATGCAGTGGCAAAAGTGGTGACGACTTTAGTTGGAGCATTTCTATGTATGTTTTTAGGGGATATGCTGTTTTATGTGGTGGCTCACTGGGGATTGGATATGCCATTTACTAGAGAAAATTATGTTTTATCCGATGGAATTGTCAATCACCTTTCTCTATCCCAAAATGGTTTGCAAGTAGTTTTCCTATTTGCAATTGAATTAAATCATGGGTTAGAGGCTGCATATTATGCTTTATTGACATTGGTTATTTCTTACTGGATTCAGGAAAATCATTTTTTAAGTGTCATGCCACTATTATTGCGTTTCATTATTAGTTACTATATGCCGTATTTTGACTCTAATTGGGACTTACTGTGGACAAGATACATTCATCCAGTGCCAATTTATCGATATTTAGGATGGGGGCTATTTCAGGAGGATGCATTGCCTCAATTGGGATATGCCTTTGTATATACAATGGTGCTAGCTATTTTGGTTATTCTATTTCTCTATCTTATGTTAAAAAGACGGGGTAAAAGAAAAAAACAGATGTCGGTTATCAAACTTGCTTGTATTCAAAAGATTGTTTGTTTTTTCAAAGGGAGGTATATTCACTGTATTCATGTAAGACAGAGTGTTATAAAAGAGCAAACTAGAACCGAGATAAAAAAATCGTGGATTCCTGATTCCATTCGTCAAATGGTTGCTGTTTGGTCATTCAATATGCAGACGAGTATTTTTTCACCCAAATGGTTGGTATTGTCTATTGTCTCTTTTTCATTGGTTTCTTCTGCTATGTTTGAGTACGTGAAGTATGCTTTGGATTATCAGCTTTTGATGCCTCCAGTTGGGTTTGCAGCAATACTGACAAGTCCACTTGAAATTTTCTTTTTAATTTACATTTCAAGTGCATTTCCTTTGAGAAATCCCTTGCAGAGAGCTGTATGGCTAAGAAGTGGATGTAAAATTTGGACTTATGCACAAACATTGACAATGATTTCTCTGTTAGTGGTGTGGGTTGTGGAGATGCATCTTTTCATCCTTATCAATATGATTGGATGCATAGAGTGGACAAATGATTGGGGAAGCGTATGGGCAGCGTCTGCGACAAAAATGGAAAATTTAGGATACTTAAGGAAATTTGCATTTGAAATGGAGATAATTAATTATTATAAGCCATATCAAGCATTGGGAATTTACATTCTTTTATTTTTGCTTACCGGATTTCTTTTTTCAGAGTTTATTTTCTTTTTTGATGGATTGACTAATCGATACTTAGGAGAAGTGATTTTGGTTGTCTGGGTGCTTGCTTGGGATATAGTGGATGGTTTTGTGTACACAGGAGGGTATTCTAAGATATGGCAATATCTATCACCAAAAAAATGGTTAGATTTGAAAATGTATTTCAATAATCCAGATGAATTAAAGAATATGATATTGATTATGATGGGATTGGGTATTCTGTTTTGTGCGGCAAATCAAATGATTGTTAAGAAAAAATTACTTTTATTAGAGTAAACGTGAAAAAACAGCTATTTTTCTCAAATTGCCATTAAAGAAAAGGAGGAAAGAAATTGAAACAAAGAAAGTGGATGTCAGTGGTCATGATAGTTGGAGTGTTGATTGGAACGGTGGGATGTTCTGCACAGCATACCGCAGGGAATCATGAAAAGGAGAGCGTAGAAGAAAACAAGGAAACAACGGTCGAGGAGATTGTAACAATATTACCATTATCTGAAGAACAGAAGGCACAAAGTCATATCACGGGTTATTTAGCAGAAAATATAATCGTGGATGCTGATTTAACTTCATCTGACAAATATGCAGATGGATTAAATAGTTATTATATTTCATATCATCAGGAATTTAAGGATGTGGAAAGTTATATGGAGCATCCAACTTTTTTTGGTCAAGAGTTTGAGCAAGTTTTAGCAAAGTTGGATATTGACTTTGATGAGAATAAGATGACGATAAATAATGATGAGGTCAGAAGCAGCATTAAGGGTGCAATACCAGCAATCACAAAAGTTTCTGAGGAAGAAAAAAAATTAGTGTTTACACTTGGTTATAGAGAAAATAAAGAAGTAATTGGGATTGAACTTCTTTTTTTTTATGATGATATAGGTGCTTTTGATGATAGAAATAATGGCGCAGAAATAAATGCACAAAATCCTTTGTATAATCGAGAAAATCTGGAGTTTGCGGATGGAGCCGAGCTGGGGGAACAAATTAGAGAGTTACTTGAGGATATGACAGGATATGAAGTGTCTGATTCGTATGCTTGTATTCCTGTAACAACAGAAAATAGACTTTTTTCTGGTGAAACAGTGGAAGAGGACTATTATACCTATATTTATCATTGGGGGGTGGATGGATTTCCCTGGAGAATGCTTCAATTATCGATGGGCGGGTATGGAAATGCCGAACTAGCAGAGGATGTAATTGTTTCAGAGTCGGAATTGTGGCCGAGAGATTCTTGGAATATTATGGTATTATGTTTTAAGGATGGAATCACATATTTTGAAATAGAAAAATACTTTTGTGTCGGTGATTTGTATCAAGACAATCACGAAATCTATGATGTGAATCTCATTTTGGAAGATGCAAAAAAGTATCTGGAAAATCGTTTGGTGGGGAATCAAGTTTTCACTGTTTATGACATTGAGCTTTGTTATGCTAGTTATTTTTCTGATGCTGCAGATGGACCAATTCAAAATATAGTGATGCCCTTTTGGGTGATACGTTATATGAATGGAGAATGGGGAATTGATTTAGTTTATAACGGATTTACAGGGAAAATGTGTGGACTTTTACAAGCAGACTAAGGAAGAATAAAGAAAATGATAAAGCAGCTTAAGATAACATTCTTAGGCTGCTTTTGGCATATGTTCAAGATAAGATGATTTAGGAGTCAAGCGGGAGAATGGTGCATAGAACCTTTTGAGAGGGATTATGTAATTGGTGCCTTGCCCCATATCGTCTCCCCTGCCTGTGTATATCCGGTTAGGCAGATACATTCACAGGAGTTTTCAAAATCGAAGCCACGAA
>JBJELF010000007.1:0-7727 GCA_051879015.1 Lachnospiraceae bacterium | reverse complement strand
CTTTATTTCCAAGAGACACAATTTCATTCGCCAAACATTCATGCTGATACTTTCTGATATCTGCTTGCTTTCTATATAATTCCTTTAATACGTTTTTACATTTCCTATAGTGATTGGATGGATTCCATACCACTTTCTGATTCCCCTGTTTTTTGATCGTTCCATCTTCATTGTAGTTACTTGGATTCGTTGCTCGTCTACTTCGATCCATCTTTCTAAGAAGCTTACGCTTCTCCTGTTCGATATTCTGAACTCGGTCAGCAAGTTCCAATAATTTTACCTCAGACGGACTTGCAATCGCAATCGTTTGTGTTCCAATGTCAATCCCTACGTCACCCTCACCCATCTTATGTTTTCTTTCACCAGTTTTCGTATTCACTTTCACGGGTGGATGGCCCTTGAAAACGATCTGAACATAGAATTTATACCGATTTCTCACATATTTTCTTACGATTCTGCAATAACAAATCTCTGCTTGCATGGCCTTTCGTTCATAATCATTGTCATAATCGATTCTCACTGGAATGTTCAAACCGTTCCAAAGCAGTCGATCCGCTTTCAATCGGATCCCGCTTTTGTTCGATTTTCCCTCTAAGGAATTCAATGTACCATATTTCTTATAATAAACTCTCGTTCCATTTCCATAAAATAATTTCTCATAAGACTTCCATAAGCGACTGGCTAGTTTCTGTGCCGTGAAGGAATCGATATTCTGTTTGAAATGATGCTGTATTTGTTTTACATCTTCATGAAAGGAATACTCGGACATACCATATTGCTTACGAATACCATTGATTTGTTTCCAAATTAGTTTATCCGATTTCTGATTTCCTGTTAAGGAAGAGAGAAGCGTGCGATAGTTCTTCGTTTTCCTCATCTCTTTATAACGCTTCCCAGTTATATGAACCAAAGAATTATAAATCTGTCTACCAATTTCAAAGCGTTTATTTAAACTATCTTCTTGATATTTTTCTGTTTTTAATGGAAATTCAACCACAAAGTTTGCCATAATATTCACCTCACGTTCTGCTCGGTTTCTTTTCGTTCTATTTCTATGATATAGATACCTTTTTTTGTTTATAATATATCACATTATGAGAATATTGTCGATCAATATTTTATTTTTGGTGCTATCCATCCCACCCCGAAAGGAGTGGGCTTTTCGCACATCTGTTGTAATCTTGATCTGGAAAATGATTGGGGAAGTGCTGCCTATGCTCTGATTTATGGAAGTGAAACACAGATTGCAATGGAAATTCAGCGTTCATTTTATAATCCAGTTCCTTATCCTGAGAAGGCAATGATATATTTGTATCCATTTGTGTTAGTGATGTATCCGCTATTGATTGGGGGTCTACTTGTTTTGATTTGGCGTATCAGTCAAAAAGCGGTCATTGAGCTTCGATAAAAGAATAGAAGATAAGAGAATAGAAGGTATGCTTCTGTGTGTGTTTATGTAAAATAACCGCACACAAAGGGGCATACCTTATTTTATGTTCAATTGACATTTCCATGGGAGATGATGACTTGACAAATAGTTTGAGAAGAAATATCATAGGAAGTAGGGTATTCACCCGAATTTGTTTAGAAAAAAAGAAAGAGGGTAATGAAATGAGAATTGCAGTATTTTCTTTGAGGGAAGATGAGAAAGCAGTTTTTGCAAAATATGCAAAGAAATATAATGTGGAGATTGTGCCATTGGATGGTACTCCCACCCCAGAGAATACGGATTGGGTAAAGGGTTGTGACTGTGTCAATGTGATTACCAGCAGTCAGGTGACAGCAGCTATGTTGGATCGATATAAGGAATTGGGAGTAGGGTTTGTAACGACTAGAACTATTGGCTATGAGCATATTGATTATGAATATGCGGCTAAGATTGGAATTCCAGTGTCAAATATTACCTATTCGCCATCCAGTGTCGCAGATTATGCCATTATGATGATTTTGATGGTGCTTCGCAAGACAAAGCATATTATGGAGCGTTATGTTGGACAGGATTATGCCATCTCAGCGATTCGAGGAAGAGAACTCCCCAATTTAACAGTAGGTATCGTGGGGACTGGAAAGATTGGTGAGACGGTGGCAAGGCATATGACAGGTTTTGGATGCCGTCTGTTGGCTTATGATCCTTATCCAAAGAAATCTCTGGAAGGGATTGTAGACTATGTCGATATGGATACCTTGTTGGCTCAGAGCGATGTGGTAACTCTGCATGTGCCAATGTCCGAGAAAAATTATCATATGATTGATCGGGAAGCTATTGCAAAGATGAAAAATCAAGCGGTGTTAATCAATACGGCAAGAGGTCCATTGGTGGATTCTGGTGCGTTGATTGAAGGTTTAGAGTCAGGCAAACTCTTTGGTGCAGGTTTGGATGTCATTGAAGGAGACCGAGAGATTTATTATCGCGATTGCAAATATCAAAATGTGTTGACACATGATATGGCAATTTTGAATGCAATGCCAAATGTATTGATGCTGCCTCACATGGCATTTTTTACGGATGAGGCGGTAGCGGATATGATTGAGCATTCGATTGAAAGCTGTGTGGCATGGTATGAAGGGCGTGAGATTCCCGGAAGAGTCAATTGATAACTATAATGAAAATGAAATGGACATAACTATGAACATAAATGAAAAGAAAGATGAGAGAGAAACATGGAATTTGTCTTGGAATGAACTGAATACTTGGGAGGCATCGACTTATCACTTGATTGATATGCGAGATGGAGCTTCCATAGAATATGGTATGATTCCGGGCGCTGTACATGTAGAGGCGTCTGATTTGGACCATCCGGTTGAGCCGTGGAACCGTGACAAAAAGTTAGTCCTGTACTGTGCACGGGGCATAGAAAGTCAGATAGGTGCACAACGGTTAAGAGAGCAGGGATACGAGGCTTACAGCTTAGTGGGTGGTTATCAGGCATGGCTCATTGCAAAGGTGCAGGAAGAACAGCGTGTAGAGGAAACGAAGCGACAGCAAGCGCAGGGTGAGACAAAGGCAGAGGAAGTAGAGAAGGGAATTCGCAAGAAATTTCATAAGCAATTGTTTACGAAATTTGCAAAGGCCATCAATGAATATGATTTGATACAGGAGAATGACAAGATTGCAGTCTGTATTTCAGGTGGAAAAGATTCCATGTTGATGGCAAAGTTGTTTCAAGAGTTGAAGAGACATAATAAATTTCCTTTTGAATTGGTATTTTTAGTGATGGATCCGGGCTATAATGAGATGAATCGCATGATTATCGAGAATAATGCCAAGTTGTTGGAGATTCCGGTGACGATTTTTGAGTCTACCATCTTTGAGTCGGTATTTCATATCGAAAAATCACCCTGCTATCTGTGTGCGAGAATGAGACGAGGCTATCTTTACAGCAAGGCAAAGGAGTTGGGATGCAATAAGATTGCTTTGGGGCATCATTATGATGATGTGATTGAGACAATCTTGATGGGAATGTTGTATGGAGGTCAGGTACAGACCATGATGCCTAAATTGCATAGCAGCAATTTTGAGGGCATGGAACTAATTCGTCCGATGTATTTGATTCGCGAAGACGATATCAAAAAGTGGCGGGATTACTATGGACTGCATTTTTTGCAGTGTGCATGTAAGTTCACGGAAACTTGCAGTACCTGCAGTGCCGATGGTGCGAATGCCTCCAAGCGAATGGAAGTAAAGAAGTTGATTGCGACCATGAAGGAGACCAATCCATTCGTGGAGGGGAATATATTTAAAAGTGTAGAAAATGTAAATTTGAGTACCATTGTTGCCTATAAGGAGCATGGGGTGAGACATGAATTTGTCGACCGCTATCGTAATGGAGAGTTAGGATAATTTTATGGATGGAGTGTTACAGGATGAGTATTTTAAATGTGGAACATTTAAGTCACGGATTTGGTGATAGGGCAATTTTTCAGGATGTGTCTTTCCGACTGTTGAAGGGCGAGCATATTGGGTTAGTTGGAGCAAATGGTGAGGGCAAATCTACCTTTATGAACATTATTACAGGTCATTTGATGCCGGATGAGGGTAAGGTAGAATGGGCAAAACGTGTGCGTGTTGGCTACTTGGATCAGCATACGGTTTTAGCAAAAGGTCAAAGTGTGGAAGAGGTATTGAAATCGGCATTCTCCTATTTGTTTGAATTGGAAGCGCAGATGAATGAAATTTGCGAAAAAATGGGTGAGATGTCGGAAGATGAGATGAATCAGGCGATGGAGGAGTTGGGAACCATCCAAGATTTGTTGATGGCTCATGATTTTTATGTGATTGACTCTAAGGTGGAGGAAATTGCAAGAGCGTTTGGACTAAATGAATTGGGACTCAATCGAGATGTCACAGAGCTTTCTGGAGGACAGAGAACAAAGGTGCTGTTAGCAAAATTATTATTGGAGAAGCCTGATATCCTACTGTTGGACGAGCCGACCAATTATTTGGATGTGGAGCATATTGAATGGCTGAAACGCTATTTGCAGGAATATGAAAATGCCTTTATTCTGATTTCTCATGACATTCCATTTTTGAATAGTGTGGTGAATTTGATTTATCACATGGATAATCAGCAGTTAAATCGTTATGTGGGAGATTATGATAAATTTCAAGAAGTTTATGAGATGAAGAAATCTCAGTTGGAAGCAGCTTATGAGAAGCAGCAAAAAGAGATTGCAGATTTGAAAGATTTTGTAGCGCGCAACAAAGCAAGGGTGTCTACTCGAAATATGGCAATGTCCCGTCAGAAGAAGTTGGATAAGATGGATAAGATTGAGTTGGCGGCAGAAAAGCCAAAGCCAGAATTTCATTTTTTGGAGGCGAGAGCAGCGAGCCGTTACATCTTTCAAACAAAGGATTTTGTCATTGGATATGACAGACCATTGACAAGCAAAATTAATTTCTCGATGGAGCGTGGAGAAAAGATAGCACTGATTGGGGCTAATGGAATTGGAAAAACAACTTTGTTAAAGAGTATTTTAGGCTTGATTCCATCTGTGGGCGGTCAGGTAGAATTGGGAGATTATCTGGAAATTGGCTATTTTGAGCAGGAGATGGCATCGGGAAATACCAATCGCTGTATTGAAGAAATTTGGAAGGAATTTCCAGCTTGGACACAGTATGAAGTGCGTTCTGCTTTGGCAAAATGCGGATTAACGACAAAGCATATTGAAAGTCAAGTGCAGGTGCTGAGTGGTGGAGAGCAGGCAAAGGTAAGATTGTGTAAGCTGCTGAATCGACCAACGAATGTACTCTTGTTGGATGAGCCGACCAATCATTTGGATGTGGAGGCAAAGACAGAGTTGAAACGTGCCTTGCAGGCATATAAGGGCAGTGTTTTATTGGTATGCCATGAACCAGAGTTTTATGATGGATTGGCAAGTAAAGTCATTGATTGTACACAATGGAGTTTATTATTATGATACTAGGGGCAAAAGGTCATGCGTTTCATGTTTACATGAAAATGTATGACTTTGGAACCCGCTTATTATAAAGGATGGCAATTATGCAATTTACAAATCAAGATTTAAAAAAATTGATTATTCCTCTGGTAGTGGAGCAGTTTTTAGCTGTTTCTGTGGGAATGGCAGATACGATGATGATTTCTAGTGTGGGTGAGGCGGCAATTTCTGGTGTTTCCTTGGTGGATATGATTAATAATTTGATTATTACCCTGTTTGCTTCTATGGCAACGGGGGGTGCGGTGGTAGCTTCCCAGTATATCGGGCGAAAAGATAGCCAACACGCCTGCCAGTCGGCAAATCAGCTGGTGATTATTATGGTGACAACGTCTATATTGGTGGCAGTCGTGTTTCTAATCTTTCGCCATCCAATTTTGCGGTTATTTTTTGGTTCCATTGAAGCGGATGTTATGGATGCATGTCTGATTTATCTGGTGATTTCAGCTCTGTCCTATCCATTTTTATCTCTGTACAATGGTTGTGCGGCTTTGTTTCGAGCCATGGAAAATTCAAAAATTTCTATGACAACTTCGATTATTATGAATGTGGTCAATATCATTGGAAATGCCATTTTTATTTATATTTTTGAATGGGGAATTGCGGGAGCTGCCCTTGCTTCTCTGATTGGTCGAGCCCTTGCCTGTGTGATTATTTTCTGTTTATTAAAAAATGAAACGAATCCGATTCATCGAAATAAGATTACCAAGATTCGTTTGGATATGAGTATGATTCGACGAATTTTACATATCGGAATCCCAGGCGGTCTAGAAGGAAGTATCTTCCAGTTGGGTCGTGTATTAGTGGTAAGTATTATTTCTGGTTTTGGTACGGTGCAGATTGCAGCCAACGCGGTAGCAAATAATTTAGATGGTATGGGCTGTATTCCTTCTCAGGCGTTGAACCTTGCCATGGTGACCGTAGTTGGTCAGTGTATTGGTGCTGGTGATACCGAGCAGGCAAAATATTACACGAAAAAAATTTTAAAGATTGCTTATATCTGCGGTGGGCTGTGGAATTTGTTGATTCTAGTGACGATGCCATTGACTCTCAATGTATATAGTTTGACAGCAGAGAGTAGGCAGTTGGCAATGATTTTGATTTTGATTCATGATGGATGTGCAATTTTCTTGTGGCCGGCTTCCTTTACATTGCCAAATGCATTGCGTGCAGCTAATGATGTACGGTTTCCAATGGTGCTGTCCATCGGTTCTATGTTTGTATTCCGAATTGGTTTGAGTATCCTTCTTGGTATTTTCCTTGGATGGGGCGCCATCGGTGTATGGATTGGTATGGTCGTGGACTGGATGTTCCGTGTCAGTGCCTTTGTATGGCGTTTTGTTAGCGGAAAGTGGTTGAAGTTTTATCAGGAAGCATAGCTTCCAAAATCTAAGGAAAACACAAAATATATATTGAAAAGTAGAAGAGTGTCATTGCTAGGATAAGTAGCGATGACACTTTTCTTTGTATGCTCATATAGAGATAATGGTTATTGCTGTAAATGGATGATATGGGCGGAGAAAGTTATTTGCGGCAAAAAGATGGAAAAAAATTTGAAAAAGTGAAGAAAATAAAAAAGTGATTCGTTATAATATATAGAAGCAATGACTTAAAGAATTCAAAAAGTCCAAAAAGCTTGAAAAATTTAACATTGGTTTCAAATGATGCTATGGTTTAGCTAATTGAAAGGGTGAGTATGAATGTTTTAGAGAAAGGAGGGGAGTCAGATATTAATACAGAGGAAAGATTTGAACAACTGCTCCATCAATATGAGAAATTGGTCTATACCATTTGTCTTCGGACGACCAAAAATGAATTTGATGCGCAGGATTTAACGCAGGATACTTTTTTGTCTGTTTATCGAAATTTGGAACAGTTCGATGGGACTTATGAGCGTGCTTGGATTTGCCGTATTGCTACCAATAAATGTTTGGATTACCTAAAAAGTGCAAAGCGCACAGAGGAACCTTTGGAAGATACCATGTTAGAGACAGCAATGGATACACGGGATGGTCCAGAGCAACAGTATTTAGAGAAAGAAGCAAGAGAGCAAGTGCTGCGACTTTGTAGAGCCCTGTCACCTCCTTATGACGAAATTGCAGAAGCGCATTTCTATGAAGAAAAGTCTGCGAGGGAAATTGCAGAGGAAACAGGGAGAAATCTCAAGACAGTTCAGACACAGATTTATCGTGCAAAGGCAATGATACGGAAATTGATGAAAGGACTAATTGTTAAGTAATACAATACATAGAAATATGCATTTAAACATAGAC
>JBJELF010000006.1:0-33441 GCA_051879015.1 Lachnospiraceae bacterium | reverse complement strand
ATACAAATTTATCTTATCATATCTATGGAATTTGTCAACTTGTGTTTTTTCGTTCATTATGGCAACTTTTTTCCAAACTTACCTTGACCCTCTTTCTGGAACAGAGTATAATACCCCTATAAACCTTAGAAAAAATGATTTCTTAGAAAAGAGTGATTTTATGCAAAAAAAATATACAACCATTATTTTTGATTTGGATGGTACTCTACTAGATACCCTGCAGGATTTAGCGGATAGTGTCAATCATGTGCTGGAAGAACATCTCTATCCACTGCACACGATAGAAGATATCCGCCAATTTGTCGGAAATGGTGTAGCACGCCTGATGGAGTTATCCCTCCCTCAAGGATGCAGCAATCCAGAATATCAAATGTGCCTTCAAGAATTTAAAGAGTACTATGCTGTTCATATGCTGGACACCACAGCTCCATATCCAGGTATTCTTTCCATGCTCGATACCCTGCATGACAAAGGCATCAAAATTGCCATCGTCTCTAACAAATTTGATGGTGCAGTCAAAGGTCTCAATCAACAATTTTTTTCAAAGACGATTTCCGTTGCCATCGGAGAATCCGCCACTGTCGCTAAGAAACCAGCTCCAGATACCGTACTGAAGGCACTGGAAGAATTACATTCTACTCCTCAAGAATCCGTCTATGTAGGCGATTCCGACGTAGATATTTTAACTGCTAAAAATACACACATGGACTGTATCAGTGTCCTGTGGGGATTCCGCGACAAAGAATTTTTAAAACAGCACGGTGCCTCCTGCATTGTTGCTACTCCCTCAGAGCTTTTAAAGGCAGGTGGATTTTTATGAATCAACATTTAAACCCTGAACAGCGCTTCCTTTTTTTTGTACAAAAAATGCATCGCAAACCTTTGACAATCTTTATGCGTTTTTGTACTGCGATTGGAAATGGAGGCTTGATTTGGATTTTTTTTAGTCTCGCTTTTCTGGCTAAAAAAGGCTACCGCAAAAATGGTTTCATTCTGCTGTTAGTGTTGGCTCTAACAGCTTTCATTATTAATCTGATGATTAAACCATTATTTTCCCGTCAACGTCCCTATGAGCGTTTTGAGGACCATGATCCACTTATCAAGGAACCTTTTGGCTCCTCTTTTCCATCTGGACATTCCGCAACCTCTTTCGCCTGTGCTGTTACCATGCTTTACCTTGGACTTCCCTTTGCATGGCTGGGATTTATTTTAGCTGCCTGTATTGCATTATCCCGCATTTATTTGTTTGTACATTTTCCGACCGATGTTCTGTTTGGCATCGCAGCTGGCAGCCTGCTTGGCCTAGTCATTACCCATTTTGCTCTGCAGCACTTCGTTTTTTAAAATCATCAAAAATAGATTTGCCAAGTTGCAAAAGATTCTAAAATTCAGCTTAAACAGAAAGGAGCAAACAGCTTGAAAAATTTTATTGCACAATATCGAAATCAAATACCACCTCTTGTATCGGAAGAACAGTTTGAGGAAGAGATGACAAGCATAGTGGAGCCGTCCCTGGAGGCATGCAGAACGATTGGACGTTTGGATACGTTTGCACCAAGGTACCTTTCTTATGAAGAATATGAATGTGAAAATCCAGAAGGTATTGTTGTAATTTCTCATGGCTTTACGGAATCAGCAGAAAAATTTAGAGAGATGACCTGGTATTTTTTGCAGGCTGGATACAAAGTGTTTGCGGCAGACCATTGTGGACACGGACATTCTTATCGCTATGTAGAAGACGTCAACATCTGCCATATTGAGAAATTTGAAGACTATGTAGAGGATTTACATTGTCTGGTAAAAAAGATAATAGAAAAAAATCCAGATTTGCCGCTTTATTTCTATGCTCATTCTATGGGAGGCGGTATAGCCGCTCGATATATTCAAAAATATCCCGATGACTTTGACAAAGCAATTTTAACAGCACCTATGATTGCACCAAATGCAGGCAATATTCCCAGATGGGTGGGAAAACTTTTGGCGGATATTGCTGTATTCTTTGGTATGAAGAAAAAGAGAGTGTTTGTACACAAACCTTTCAATCCTAATATGTCTTTTGAGAGCAGTCCAGATACGAGTTATCCACGATTTACATATTATTTAAAAAAATGCGTGGCAAATTCTCATTTGCAAAATAGTGCAGCCTCTTACAATTGGGTGAGGGAATCCATCAGTCTGACAAAAGTTCTCTTAAATAAGGAAAACTGCAAAAGAGTCAAGACAAAAGTATTGCTGTTTCAAGCCGAGAAGGATGATTTGGTCACCGGACCCGAACAGGAAAAATTTGTTGAGCAGATAGCAAATGGGCGCCTGATAAAAATATCCGGCGCCAAACATGAAATTTACAACTCACCCAATGATGTAATGAGTAATTACTTAAACTATATTTTTGCATTTCTTAAAGAAAATGAAACTGATATTAACTGAATTTTTACATCAGACGAATTGCCAAGCAGAAATGCCGCAGCCTATTACATATTTTTAGAATAAATAATCCACAATCCTTTTAAAAGCAGCGCATCATCATAATAAATCTGATGCTTGCAGTGAGGAATTACAAATTTTGACAATCCTCCAGTGGCTACATAGGTTGCCTTTTCTCCTAATTCTTCCTCAATTCGGTCAATCATGCCATCTAACATAGAAGCATTTCCAAGGACAGCTCCGCTCTTCATGCTGTCAATTGTATTGCGGCCAATGACTTTCTTAGGCGCTTCCAGACTGATTTTGGGAAGCTGAGAGGTATGATTAGAGAGAGATTCACTTGCTACCTTTACCCCTGGCAAGATAACACCACCAATATAGTTGCGCTTGGAATCCACAACAGACAAAGTAGTGGCAGTGCCCATATCAATGATAATCAATGGGAGAGGATAATTGGCAATGGCAGCAACAGCGTCTACAACCAAATCACTTCCAAGCTGAGAAGGAGTGTCAATCACAATGTTTAAGCCCGTTTTGATTCCTGGCCCAATAAGCATGGGGGTAGAATTTAAAATCTTTTCTACAGAGCGGAGCACTGTATTGGAGATAGGAGGAACCACAGAAGATATGATACTTCCTTTGATATCTGTTGGGTGAATATGATTCAACTCGATAATGTTTTTAAAATCGATGGCATATTCTAAGTCCGTTTTGGTTAAATTAGTGGAAAGACGTTCTACAAAATAGATTTTTTCGGAGTCAATACAACCGATTACAATATTTGTGTTTCCAATATCAATTGCTAAAATCATAATGAAATTCCTTTCTTTATCAATTTTTACTTTATAGAGATAATTCAAAATTATGATGTTGGGGGTCAAAAGGTATAACCGTTTCAATTTAGTATAACACAGATATTTTTTTTTGAAAACCTTTTAAATACATTTTACACATGAGTTGAAGTCAGCGTATTTTTCAATAAATACGCTGATATTTTTTTCGGAAGTGGGTACAATATTCTAGAAAAGTAAATTCTGTTAGAAAGGAAAAAAGGCACTCTTCCTATCACTGAAGCAAAATAGGCTTTGTGCTTGACAAAATTTATGAATCAAAAAATTAGTTCCAATTATGAAGAAAACCTAAGATACATGAAGCAGGAACTGCGCTTAGAAAAAAATTTTGATATTGTATATCGTGTCATTTCTATCGGAGAGAGGAAAGCAGTATTTTTTTGCATTGATGGTTTTACAAAAGATGAAATTTTAGAAAAATTACTGGAATTTATGTTTAAGCAGCTGCCAGAAAAATTCCCCAAAGATGCCCATGAGTTCTCTAAGACGATGCTGCCCTACGGTGAAATTAACTTGATGGACACTTGGGAGGATGTGATTGTCACATTGCTTTCGGGTATGACTCTGTTGTTTATTGACGGATACGACAAATGTTTGATTATTGACTGCCGTACTTATCCAGCCAGAAGCGTAGGAGAACCAGAAAAAGACAAGGTACTGCGAGGCTCCCGAGATGGCTTTGTAGAGACTTTGACCTTTAATACGGCCTTGATTCGGCGTCGTATTCGAGATCCTCAGCTTACAATGGAAATGCGCCAGGCAGGACGGCGTTCCATGACAGACATCGCCATCTGTTATATCAATGACCGCGTCAATCAAAAATTTCTGCAGGATATACTGAGTCGTATTGAGCGATTGGATGTGGATGCACTGACTATGAACCAGCAAAGCTTAGCAGAATGCTTGTTTCAATATAAATGGTACAATCCATTCCCGAAATTTAAATTTACAGAACGGCCCGACACGGCGGCTGCATGCATTTTGGAAGGAAATATTATCATTCTAGTAGATAACTCACCTTCCGCTATCGTTTTGCCCACCTCTATTTTCGATATTGTGGAAGAGGCGGATGATTATTATTTTCCACCAGTAACGGGAACCTATCTGCGCTTATCACGATTTATCATCAGTATTTTTACCTTAGAACTGACTCCCGTCTTTTTATTGTTGACAATGTATCCCGAATGGGTTCCTAACTGGCTGAAGTTTATTGAAATAAAGGATACAGTCAATGTACCGATTATTTTTCAGCTTTTAATTTTGGAACTGGCAATTGATGGACTGCGATTGGCAGCAGTGAATACTCCAAATATGCTGACTACACCGCTGAGCGTCATGGCCGCACTGGTTCTGGGTGAATTTTCGGTAAATTCAGGTTGGTTTAATTCCGAAGCAATGCTTTATATGGCTTTTGTGGCATTGGCAAATTATACGCAGGCAAGCTTTGAACTGGGATATGCATTAAAATTCATGAGAATTATCATACTGATTCTAACTGCTATTTTAGGTGTGTGGGGATTTATAGCAGGACAAATCTTGACTGTGCTCGCTATCGTAAAGAATAAGACTGTATCAGGGGATAGCTATATTTATCCGCTGGTTCCACTGTCTCTGGATACTCTGAAGCGCCGATTCTTCCGAGTACGTCTGCCCCATCGAGAAAAGGACTAAAAATAAAATTGACTTTTTTCCTATTTACATGATAAGATACCAGAGTCAAGAGGTTAAAATACCCTTTGACATCAACATCATGATAATCATGTTTCATAGCCATTCATCCAAGCCTACACTTGACAAGCATCCGGATTTTGGCTGAATCATTAGTGAACTACCACAGATTGTAAAGGTGTGTAGTTTTACGGCTCATATTTTATAAATAGGAAGGAACAAAAAGATATGTCTTGGTCACCAATTCAAAGAATGGAATTAATTCGCTATGCAGAGCAGATTCTGCATCTTCCAGGGAATCAGAGTGGACAAATTTTAGAGATGGCGATTGTATTTGACCGCAATGTTTCTCAAGAAAAGCTTCAGGATGCCGTAAATTTTCTCGTGCCTGCTTTAAAGCAGCACAGCGACACCTTTCGCAATGTCCGCTTAAATCTTATCCAATGGGGAAGCGATGACTGCATCGATTTGCAGGTTACCTCTATGGGATTTCTCCTGATGGGAAATTGCTTTCCCAAACTGCAGGAAATTCGCTCAGATAAAACAATGGAACAACTGGCAGCCTATCTGAAATTATATACCGCACGCTGCCGTCTAATATTGATACTGACTGACGGACAGATAAATGTCGGCAATCGAGAACAGTTGGAATCTCATATGAAACCATTTTTATTTCGCAAAATGATATGGATGCTGGAGGACCAGTCGAAAAAAGAATGGATTGAAAGCTTAATGCCCTGTCCCCCTTACCGAATCATGATGCCAGTTTCCTAGACGGACCTATCTGCTTCGTATCGTTGCAACTATTGAACTAAAGTCAATGATTTCTCTGCATCAGCAGTGACTAAGCTGCAAAACAGGAGAAAACACAAAACTTTAGTCGAATAGTTGCAATATTTTTTATTGATAATTTTTTCTGAAAATTCTTGAAAATATACACAATTTACAAAATAATTTGGTTATATAAAAATAATTTTCAAAAAATATATTTTTTTTTAAAAAAATGCTTGACAAATTCACCAAGATGGTGTATAGTATAACCATACCAAAGAAAGGAAGGTACAAACCACCAAAACCTTAAGTTAAAGTCACTTAGATGGGACGAATTCCAAAAGTATTATTTTCATTATCTCGTTATTGATTTAGGAAACGGAAGACATCATACCAATTTCGGAACCTTGGATGATTAAGAGCAAGTGAAGGAAGTGTTTCAGAGAAAACAGGTAGAGAAAATCTTATTTAAGGGATGGAGTGAAAAAGTCGCCAGTCGTGTAGGCGCACAGGTTATCATTAGATGAAGGGAGGATACTCCAATGTACGATTAATTTTTGGATTCATCTTTATAGCGTGAAGTAGAGATGAAAATCCACAGGAGACAAATTTTTAGAGAGGTTTAAGGCAAATTAAGAAAATAGCATAAGGAGAAAAATCCAATGGATATTGAAGTTTGAGAGCGGATATCGAAAAAATTGATTCGATATCCGCTACTTCTTTGTTTTCTTCAATTAATCTAATTATGCTAATATAGCAAACACTGGTTTTAACGCAGGATAAATTTTTACAAACTTTTGATACTGTGACTCATAGCGCGCTACTAATTCTGGATCTGGCTCCACAGTATCAACAACACGTACGATTGCCTTAGCAGCCTCCTCCACACTAGCATAAACACCGCAGGCAACCGCTGCCAGCATAGCTCCACCATAGGATGGTCCTTCCTCACAAGCTACAATGTCCACCTTCATATTAAATACATTGGCGATAATATTTTTCCAGAGAGTACTCTTCGCTCCACCGCCACAAATCTTCGTACGCTCCAGAGGAATACCCAATGAACGAGCTACCTCGATGGAATCACGAAGTGCATAGGCCACACCTTCCAAGACAGCCTGAGTCATATCTTGACGACTGGAGTCCATGGTCATGCCAGTAAAAGTACCTCTCGCATTAGGGTCATTGTGAGGAGAACGTTCTCCCATCAAATAAGGGAGAAAAAAGACGTTGTTTTTCCCCAATTCTTGAATACCTGCCTGCTCCCCGTTAAAATCAGACGTCCTCAGAATCTCTTCCATCCACCATTTATTGCAGGAAGCCGCACTTAACATACATCCCATCAAATGATAACTTCCATCTGCATGAGCAAAAGCATGAAGTGCATTGTGAGAATCCACCTTAAATTCTTTACTGGAAATAAATACCGTACCGGATGTACCTAAAGAAACATTACAGCTTCCCTCGCCTACAGTACCCGTACCGACAGCAGCTGCTGCATTATCTCCTGCACCTGCTGCTACTTTTACTGATTCCAGCATACCTAACTCAGCAGCAATTTCTGGCTTTAAACAACCTACTGATTCATAGCTTTCAAAAACCTTTGGCATCATTTCCTCTGTGATACCGCAAATATCCAACATCTCTTTGGACCAGCAGCGATTTTTTACATCAAACAACAACATACCGGAAGCGTCCGATGGATCTGTGCAATGTACGCCAGTCAGGCGATAAGCCAGATAATCCTTTGGAAGCATAATTTTCTTAATCTGAGCAAACTTTTCTGGCTCATTGGCTTTCATCCAAAGAATCTTTGGTGCCGTAAAACCTGTAAAAGCAATATTTGCTGTATAAGCAGACAATTTCTCCTGTCCAATGATGCGATTAAGATAATCGCACTCCTTAACGGTACGACCATCATTCCAAAGAATAGCCGGACGAATGACCTGATCGTTTTCATCTAAAACCACCAAACCGTGCATTTGACCACCAAAACTAATACCCGCCACTTCCTTTGCATCTACATCCGCTGTCAATTCCTTTATGCCATCCATACTGGCTGCAAACCAGTCCTCTGGTTTCTGCTCGGACCAGCCGGGCTGTGGAAAGTACAATGGATATTCCTTAGAAACAATATTTTTGATTTCTCCAGATTCGTTCATCAAAAGAAGCTTGACAGCAGAAGTCCCCAAATCAATACCAATAAAATACATTCTCTTTTTTCTCCTTTCCTTCATAAAAATGTTAGAAATGATGGGGTCAAACGATATTTCAACCCCATCATCCTTATTACTCTTTATGCAAATGGATTCTCAGTTGGATACATCATACCCTTTGGCTGATTGAAACCGATGTCCGCTACACCAAGGTACTTGAATACCTCAAAGATAACCTTTCCATAATGTCCAAAGGCAACTGCGCCGTGATGTGGATAATTCTTCTCAACCAATACATGACGATAGAAACGTCCCATCTCTGGAATTGCAAATACAGCGATAGCACCAAAAGAACGAGTAGGCACTGGCAGAATTTCACCCTCAGCTACATAGGCACGAAGCTGAGCATCTGCGGTACTCTGAATACGGTAGAAGGTAATCTTACCTGGAGCAATATCGCCTTCGATAGTACCATATGTAAACTCCTCTGGAAGAGTACGAGCCATAATCTTTTGATTTCTCATCTCGCAGAAGGACAACTTGCCAACAGCGGTATTTCCGCAGTGGAATCCCATGAAAGTATCATTGAGCTTGTAATCATAGTCAAACTTACCCTTAATCTGCTCCTGATACATATCACGTGGTACTGTATTGTTGATGTCAAGCAAAGTAACTGTATCCTGACTGATACAGGTACCGATGAACTCACTGACTGCTCCATAGATATCTACCTCGCAGGAAACTGGAATGCCCTTTGCTGCCAAACGGGAATTTACATA
This sequence comes from Lachnospiraceae bacterium, assembly GCA_051879015.1. Classification (GTDB taxonomy): domain Bacteria; phylum Bacillota; class Clostridia; order Lachnospirales; family Lachnospiraceae; genus JBJELF01. Next base: position 24,792 of record JBJELF010000006.1, on the reverse strand, counting down.
GCAAGGTACAAATTTAAACTGAGTCTGGAAGGCTGGCCAGCACTTGTTGGCAAATACCACATACTCTCTGGCACCCTTGTGTTTTTCGGCCCAATCTAACAAGGTTAATTCATACTGAGCCAAAGTTGGCAAAATACTTGGAATCTTATTTCCTTTGCCCATCTCATCAGCCATTTCAGCTACAATAGCTGGAATTCTTTCATCATCCTTATGCTCATTAAAGGAAGCAAACAGATCCAGCTCGGAATTTTCCTCAATCTCTACGCCCAAGTTATAGAGCTGCTTGATTGGTGCATTACATGCCAGGAAATCCTGTGGTCTTGGTCCAAAGGAAATCACCTTCAGATTTCTCAAACCAATAATTGCACGAGCAATTGGAAGGAAATCGCTCATCATCGCTGCAATATCCTCTGCAGTACCTACTGGATTCTCTGGAATATAAGCCTTAATGTTTCTCAGCTTTAAGTTGTAGCTGCAATTCAACATACCGCAGTATGCATCGCCGCGGCCATCACACAAGTCATTGCCGCTGGTCTCAGCTGCTGCTACAAACATGGTAGGACCAGCAAACTTTTGAGCTAACAACACTTCTGGAGTCTCTGGACCAAAATTTCCAAGGAACACAACCAATGCATTACATCCTGCTGCGTTTACTTCAGCTAATGCCTTCAACATATCTCTTTCATTTTCTACAGTTGTTGGACATTCATAAACTTCTTTACCCAACTTGTTGTAAGCCTCAACAACCTTTGCTCTTCTGCTTGCAGAGAGAGTCATTGGGAAGCAGTCACGGGATACTGCCACAATACCTAACTTTACAGTTGGAATATTCTTCATAATGGATACCTCCTATTTTATCGTGCTCGAGCACGCTATAATATCATGATAACGCTTTCTATCAAAATTGTCAAATGTTTTCTTTGACTGACAATAATCTTTTATAAGTCAAGTCAATCAAAAATGCTCCTAGTGGTGCTGTAATTAATTTGGGAGCCAACAAAATCATACCAACGATTTCAAAACTAGCTGGCACAAAGCACATCATAATGGCAGGTCGTCCCACTTTCTTCAAATCCTGCAAGTTGAGCGTCAATCCTGCTCGCATTAAAATAATAATGAGGGCAATCTTTCGCAATTCTGCCGAGATATTTAGAATGGACTCATCCATCCAATTTAAGACATAGGGACCTAACAAAATTCCAGTCAGTATCATCCCCAAAAGGCTTGGCAGTTTACACTTGGTACAAATCCAACCAAACAACATACCCACCAACAACATCAAAGAAATACTCAATAACATACGTTTTCCCCTTTTATCATCTCGATCAGTCGTCCTAACACTGGTTCAAATTTCACTCCATAGCTAGGAGATTGATCAGAATCGGTATATTCAATGCAAGCTAATGTATAATTAGCAGCAATCTTCACTGCCTCATAAGCACTCAACCCCTGTAGCAAAGCACCGGAAAAGGCAGCTGCAAAGATATCTCCTGTCCCATGATAACTTTTTGGAAACTTAAAGTGAGAATAATAGTATGTCTCCTCTTTTGTGGCTACCACGATACCAGTTTGATTTTCACAATAGCTCACGCCAGTCAAAATAATCGTGGCATCTGTCACTTTTTTGAGCTGCAGAATCAGTTGGTCAATATAATGCGCATCATAATATTCGCAATACTCGACTCCCGTCATCAAACACGCTTCCGTCAAATTTGGTAATATATAATCGGCCGCCTGACATAATGTTTTGATTGACTCCACAAAACTCAAGTCAAATCCTGCATATAACTTTCCATGGTCTCCCATGACTGGATCTACTATCTTGATACTTTCAGAAGTGCCAGCTTGTTGAAACACATCGATGACATAAGCCACTTGCTCGGCACTTCCAAGATATCCGGAATAAAAAGCATCAAAACAAATACGATTCTCCACCCAATGAGCTAAGATATTTGGCATATCCTGTGTCAAATCACGAAACGTACATGCCTTTGAAATTCCCGTGTGAGTCGATAATACCGCAGATGGCAAAATGGCAGTCTCCAAACCACAGACGGATAAAATTGGTAAGGCAACCGTCATAGAACAGGTACCCACGCAGGAAATATCCTGAACAGTAAGAATTTTTTTATACATATATCAGTTCACTCCTTTAGACTTACATTCCACATCATTATAGCATAACCTATCTTTTTAGCAATCATTCGCTCTATTACAAGCAAAAAAACGACAGTTAGAAATGTAATATTTCTTCCGTCGCTTTTTATCTAACTTATTTTTCTATACTCTACATGAGAGAAAGGTACCGTATCGCTGCCCCTTTCAAAACAATGTTAGATATGTTTCCTTCCAGCTAGAAAAAATCCAGCCGTCAATGCAGTCAGCGGAGCTGCCAGCACCAATCCAAACGATCCAACCAAAGTGTGAACTATTTCCGAGGTAACATATTTATAATTTAAAATATTGATCATTGGTGTTCCCTGTGCCATAAACACCATCAAAAGAGCGATATATCCACCAGAATAAGCCAAAAGCAATGTCGTAGTCATCGTACCCATAGCTGCTCGTCCCACATTGAGCCCTGACTTCACAGCCTCCCACTTAGACAGATCCGGACGCTTCTGCACCACTTCATAGACTGCAGCCGTGATATCTACAGTCAAATCCATCATAGCTCCAGAAGAACCAATAAAGACACTCGCCATAAAAATTCGTGTCAAATCCAGGTTTTGATAACCACTGTATAATAAAGTCTCGGAAAAAGACATAACTGCTCCCTGAATACGAAATGTACTTGTACAGATAATTCCAAGCACACAAGTCAACCCAAGACCTGCCATCGCTCCCGTTGTTGCCGCCCAGCATCGCCGGTCAAATCCAAAAACCAAAGCAATAATCATCAGTGTCAATACTGCCGTTACAACACCGCCCACCAGAATTGGTTCTGCTCCATTCAAACAACAAGGAACCAACACCTTCCAAATCATCAAAATTGATAACACAAAAGATAAAATTGCTCGCACTCCCGTCCATCCTGCAAATAAAATCAGAAACAGAAAAAATACGCCCAGCAAAACAATTTCCAGATCCAATCGATAATGGTCAATCATACTGACTGAGACAACATTTCCTTCCTTTTGGCTCACCAAGACTAGAGCACGGTCTCCTTCCTCATAAATTTTATCCGATTCGAGTGAGCCTTGCAGTATGTTGGAGGCCCAGTAAGTCTCGCCCTTGTGACTGCCTCCAAGAATCGTGACCTGACACTCCTGGTCACCTGACTGCACCAAGCCAGTGTTGATTACGGTGGTATTATCCACCGCAATCACCTTTGCTGAGACTCGTTCCGCTCCATCCCACTTTGACGCACTGGCATTTTCATAGCCTGTAGGAAGCACCAACAAAATTCCAATCATAACCAGGCACACCAAAATTGACATCCATGCCCGCTTTTGTTTTATTCCTTCCATGTTTCCTTAACCTTTACTATAAAACTGCATTGTTTCAAGATTGCGTATAATCCTTCAATCCGAATAATTGAATTAATTTATCATGGATATCTGTATTGTCATATGCACCCCCAAAGTTTTCTGAACCAACACCCTGGGCAAAAACAGCAGCCGGCAAACCAGTATGAGCATAAGAAGAAAAATTGATACCAGATTTATTGTTCAGCAAATGAGTAACTGTAACCGAGAATGGGGTATAAGTACCATAACTGATGTATTCACCCTCTGTCTGCACGGTATTTCCTTCCGTATCCTTTGCATAACCATTCATTGTCAATTCATAAGCTTCTCTCAGCTGTTCTGTTTCATACTCAGTTAAAATTAAAGTCTCATTGTCACCATCTGCTGCATTTTCAGGCAAAATTAATCCGAACAATTCCTGTACATCTATCATCGCATCCTCGAAAGAAGTACCATTCTCTACATAACCTTCTACATAATCTGCATCATACTTTGCATAAGAAATCTTCTGATTCTGAATATTGTCCAAATAAGTATCATAGTCTGTTCCTGCAAAACCGATGGACAAACCACCTGTCTCATGGTCTCCCGTTACCAGAATCAAAGTCTCATCTGGATGTTCCGCTGCGAAATCAACAGCTACTTGAACAGCATCAGCCAATGCCAACACATCCTTAATTACTGTTCCAGCATCATTTGCATGGCAGGCCCAGTCAATCTTGCCGCCCTCACACATCAAGAAAAATCCGTCATCACCGTCCAGCATCTCAACACCCTTAGCCACATAATCAGCCAATGCCCATTCATCCTCTGCACGGTCAATTTCATAGCTTAAAGAATCGCTGTCTGCCAAATTTTCTGTAACAATAAGTGCCTTTCCAGCTTCTGCAGTTAAGCTCTCCGCCTCTGCCTGAGTGCGAACAACCGTATATCCTGCCTCTGCAGCCAATTCATACAAATCAGTCTGATCTCCATCCGCTCCAGTTGGCTTTAACAATCCACCGCCTGCAAAATAATCAAAATCACTGTCAATCAATTCCAAACCAATCTCATAGTAACTATTTCTGCTTGCCTGATGAGCATAAAAAGCTGCTGGTGTAGCATGATTTAAATTTACTGATGAAACAACACCAATCTTGTAGTTTGTCTCATCTCTTAGCTGCTCCGCCAATGTTGTAAAGCTAATTGTCTTGCTCTCATCCATATTGATGACACCAGAATAGGTTTTAAATCCTGATGCAATTGAAGTTGCTGTCGATGCCGAATCTGGACAGAAAGAAGTAGAATCATAAGTGGTAGCATTTCCCTGATTCTCAAATTGCATAAAATTTAAAGCAACGGTACCGTCAAGAATATCATCACTCTTTTCATCTTCCATTGCGCCCAAATAAGAAGAAGCTAACTGAAACTGAGAGTAAGTCATACCATCACCGATGAACAAAAATACATATTTCGGTGTCTGGCTAGTATTGGTATCAATTACCTCCACAGCATCCATGCTCTCTGCGTCAGTAGACTGCACTTCAGCACTGGTAGCCTCCTGTGTATTCACCGCCTGAGAACTTGTGCTCTCTTCTTTGTCCGCACCATTACCTGCTGAGCATCCTGCTAATGCAGAAATCATCATAGCCCCAGCCACCATTGGACTAAGAATACGCTGTAATCTCTTGTTCTTGTTCATAATAACATTTCCTCCAAAATAGAACAATATTTTCAAGAATAACCTTTTGTCATCCTGCGATATCACTTGATATCTGGGCTTATTATATGTAGGAAATGTAAAGTCTAAAATCATTCTTATTGAAAAAATAAGTAAAAATATAGTATAACCGTTGACATTTGATTCTTTCCGTGCTATGGTTATCCTCGCAGTGTGCCTAAGCACGGTAAAAGCACGGATATTACTGAGGGGAGAATCATCATGACCATCAAAGAACTTGCCAATTTAGCTGGTGTCTCACGCGGCACCGTTGACCGAGTCCTAAATAAGCGCGGCGGCGTAAACAGTGACACAGAGGCCCGTATTTGGAAACTTGTTGAAGAAACTGGCTACAAAACCAACGATGTAGCTCGAGCTCTCTCAGGACAAAAAAATAAAATTCGCATCGGAGTCATTTTAAACGGCAATGGAAATACCTTTTTTAACGATGTCATCACTGGTGTAGAGGTTCAGGCATCTCATCTTCAATCTTTCGGCTGTGAAGTTCTCATTCAAAATGTCAAAGCTACCCCCGAAAGTCAGTTAATCAGCATTGAAAAGCTCCTCCAACAGGATATTGGCGGTCTCGTCATCTCACCCTGCAATGATTTTTCCATCGCTGCCCGCATCAATCAGCTTGTCTCCGACTACGGGATTCCTGTCATCACCGTCAACACGGACATTGAATCCTGCGGCCGCCTCTGCTACGTCGGCAGCGACTTTTTCCGCTCAGGTCAGACAGCCGCAGGATTGATAGGACTTATTACAGGAGGTACTGGCTCCATCGGAATTTTGTCCGGCTATGAAAATATTTTATGTCACAGTGAGCGCATCCGCGGCTTTCAGGAATGTCTTCAGCGCAAATTTCCCCAAATGCAGATTGTGGAAATTCGGGAAAATGAGGATGATGAGCTGGAAAGTTATATTCAAACCCGCGAGATGCTGCAGCATCATCCTGAAATCGACGCCATTTTTTTTGCAGCAGGCGGTGTCTACGGTGGCTGCCGCGCTCTTCGAGAACATACCAAACCAATCCATGCTATCTGCTTTGATTTACCTGAGAAAACAAAGGAGATGCTGCAAAATGGCACGATCAGCGCCGCAATCTGCCAAGAGCCCATCACTCAAGGGATGAAATCGGTGGAACTTATGTACCAATATCTATCTCACCGAATTTTACCTGAAAAAGAATATTTTTATCTAGACTTAAATATAAAAATTGCAGAAAATATCCAATGACAGGAAATCAATTTCCATTGCTCTATATGCTGCAAAAGTAAATCTTATCGCAGATTCAGCTGCAATTTTTTTTAATTTTTGTTTACATTGTTTTAGATTTCTATTACAATAGGAACAGAACTTATAACTATTCTGTCAGATATTTTGTTTCAGCTAGCTGACTGCTGAAAACACTTGACTTTGACGGAATCATTATCAAACTATCAATAATGCAAAGGATGGGACTTTACTATGGAAAATGTAACTATTTTTGATCACCCGCTGATTAAGCACAAAATTTCTATGCTCCGCGATGAAAACACTGGCACTAACGAATTTCGCAAATTAATTGAAGAAATTGCGGTGCTGATGGGCTACGAAGCACTTCGCGACCTTCCTCTGGAGGATGTAGAAGTGAAAACTCCTATCGAAACCTGCATGACACCAATGGTATCTGGAAAGAAATTGGCGGTTGTCCCAATTCTCCGAGCTGGTCTTGGCATGGTAAACGGTATCCTGACTCTTGTTCCAAGTGCAAAAGTTGGACATATTGGTCTGTACCGTGATGAAGTAACTCATGAACCTCATGAATACTACTGCAAGCTGCCTCATCCAATTGACCAGAGAACCATCATCGTCACCGATCCAATGCTGGCGACTGGCGGCTCCGCTGTCTCTGCTGTCGATTTTATCAAACAGCATGGCGGAAAAAGCATCAAGTTTATGTGCATCATCGCTGCTCCAGAAGGATTGGAACGTCTGCACAAAGCTCATCCAGATGTTCAGATTTATGTAGGTCAATTGGATCGCTGCCTCAATGAAAACGCTTACATCTGCCCAGGACTTGGGGATGCTGGCGACCGTATCTTCGGAACTAAATAATATCATGCGAGTTCCAAAGGCATCCATTTTCATGCAAGCATGAAAGTTATGCCCTTTTGCCCTTGATATCATATCATCTAAACAAATAGATTCCAAATGGAGCAGCGGAAAAATCCGCTGCTCCATTTGGAATTTCTAATATTGTACTCTATTACTCTGCTGCTTTTTTCTTGCTTCGCCTTTTTGCTCTTACCTTGCGGAACACAATCGCTGTTCTGCTTGGAATATATACTCGGAATCCAAGTCGTCCATTTTCCTCCTTTGCGGTATAGGTGATGGACTGAGCCACACGACCTTGTCCGCCAAACTCTGTGGAATCCGTTGTCAAGATAACCTCATACTCACCTTCACGCGGCACTGGAATAAAATATCCATTTTGAGATTTCGTTGGATGGAAATTAAAAGCAAACACCACATTGGCACGGCTGTACGCCAACATCTTATCGTCTTCATGCTGGAGCAGACAAATTGTATTTGGGGAAGCCAACACACGATTGCCTCTGGTCACGCGATTCATTTCTCGATCAAAATTATTTAAATACTCATATCTTAAGAATGGGTTATCCACCAAGCTCCACTGACGACGGCAATACTTATGGCTAAATCCATTGCCTTCACGCGGAAAATCAATCCACTCTGGATGTCCAAACTCATTGCCCATGAAATTCAGATAACCTTCTCCTGCTAAGGATTGAGTTACCAGACGAATCATCTTGTGAAGAGCCATACCACGATCAATGATCATATTTTGAGATTTCTTATCCATGGCAGTGTACATTTCCTTGTCGCAAAGACGGAACATAATTGTCTTATCTCCCACCAACGCCTGGTCATGGGACTCAGCGTAACCGATATTCTTCTCCTTTGGACGACGGCTGATTAACTCATAGTACATCTTGCCGATGTTCCAGTACTCATCTGGCACATTCTTCAATAATTTAATCCACATATCTGGCACACCCATAGACAGACGATAATCAAAACCAATACCTCCATCCTTGATTGGAAGACACATACCTGGCATACCCGACATATCCTCTGCAATAGACATAGCTTGCGGATTAATCTCATGAATCAATTCATTAGCCAGCTGCAGATAATTGATAGCCTCAATGTCAGTATTCATTGAAAAATACTTGCTATAGTTATCAAAAGCAATACCCAAACCATGATTTAAATATAACATAGAAGTGACACCGTCAAATCGGAAACCATCAAAATGATATTCATGCATCCAATACTTCAGATTAGACAACAGAAAATGAATTACTTCATTCTTGCCATAATTAAACAGTTTGGTTCCCCAAGCCTGATGATCACCCTTTGGTCCATCATGGAAAAACTGGTAGGTGGTTCCATCAAACTCATTGATACCTTCACTGGTATTTCTTACCGCATGAGAGTGAACGACATCCAGCAGCACACGAATTCCCATCTCATGCGCTTTGTTAACCAGATATTTCAACTCATCCGGCGTACCATAACGGGATGATGCCGCAAAGAAATTAGAAACTTGATAACCAAAAGAACCATAATATGGATGCTCCATAATTGCCATAATCTGAATGGTATTGTATCCCAAATTCACAATACGAGGCAGTATCTTATCTGCAAACTCCACATAAGAACCTACTTTTTCCTCTTCCTGGGCCATACCAACATGACACTCATAGATATAAGGGACATCGCTGCCTTTAAAATTCTGATCAGTCCATTCAAACGGTTTCTCTGACTCATAAACTTCAGCACACCATGCATAAGTTTTCTTATCCTGCACCACACGATTTGCGTAAAGCGGAATATGCTCACTCTCTCTGCCATTATGAATGACCACAGTTTTAATCTTGCAGCCACTCCACAGAGCATTTTCACCTTCCAACTTTAACTCAAATACGCCATTTTCCAATTTGGTCATGGGATTTGCTCTGTGATTCCAACCATTGAAATCACCCATCAAATACAAAGCCTCTGCAGCTGGAGCCCACTCACGATATACCCATCCGCCATCAACCTTATGAATACCAAAATACTGAAATCCATTGGCAAATTCTGACAAACTGCTCTGATTTTTCAGAAGTTCCTCTCTCTTTGCCTGGTAGCGTTCCATTCTCAAGTTGATATCACTTTCATAGGGAGCTAATTGTGGATCAATTGCTAAAATACGATACATGAAAAATCCTCCTTAACTAAATATCATTATTTTTTTGTCTGCTCTTTTAATGCACCTGTCTGGTAAGCCCGCACAAGAGCCTTCAAATCTTCAATCTGTTCTAACAGCTTTTTCCCCTGATCCGTATCCGCCATCATAATACGATGGGGCATTGGTTCCTCCACCGTCACTTCCGGCGAATGACTGATTTCCGAATCCGACATATTCATATAATTTCGATGCTCTGCCAAAGCCAAATGTCTGGAATTAAAAATCAGAGTATAACCTGCTATACCAGTCTTGCTCTGATAAGCCTTAGAAATTCCTCCATCAATAACATATAGCTTTCCATTCGCCTTGATGGGCTTTTCTCCATCCTTAATCTTGACCGGCACATGACCGTTAATGATATGGGAGGTTGCTGGGTTTAATCCGAATTCCTTAAAAATCTTATTACAAATTTCTTCGCTCTCGCTTAATTTATAATAAGGATTCATGATTTCTTTTTTGATTTCTTTCTCTTCCACAAAATAATTCTCAAAAGCTGACAGCTGGCTTTTGCCAAACATAGGAGACTTGGCACCACACCACAGATACCACATAAAATCCCGACATCTCTGCTTGTCTGGATGATCCTCAGGCAGGAAGTAAGCATTGTGAATCTCTTCATTCAGATGCTCCATCATCTCTTTACCTACATACTCCACACCGCAGATAGACAGTTTCAAAAATTCTCCATTCTCATCCATAGGGATACAGCCATGAAACAGCAAATTGGAATTCACACAGGTATATGTACTTCCATGAGAGTGGATAAAACGCATATGACGATGAAGCACTTCACTATGTCGGAAGGAGGCTGCTATAGAATTCATTAATGCCTCCTCTCCCTCCGTCAGCTGCAATGGATTCTTTGGATCAATCGTAGGGAAGCAAGTATCCAGCAAAGGATAATCTTTACCATTGTTGGCATGGTAAATACCTTTTTCATAATCAATATGTTCTAACACATTTCGGTCGTCCATCTCAAACTCAGGATTGCGCTTAATAAGCTGTCCCACCAGCTTAAACTGGATGATGGCAATAGCTTTGTGCATCTTTGCTGCCAGCTTCACATCCACGCGGTCAAACTGGTTTTCATCCAAAATCTTAATCTGGAAACGCTCACAAGGATCGGATTTATAAACTCTGGAAGCAAATTCAGACAATGCTCGGAGATTGATACCATAGCCATCCTCCAGCCCGTCAAAGGTATTATAGCTGATACCCATCCGAACTACATTGGCCATCAATGCCCGATTGCCGCTGGCAGCCCCCATCCACGACATATCGTGATTTCCCCACTGAATGTCCACATCATGAAACTTCATCAGCTCATTGACAATCGCATCCGGTCTCGGTCCACGGTCAAAAATATCTCCAATAATATGCAGACTGTCAATACTCAAGCTCTGAATCAAATTGCATAATGCCATGATGAAAGAATCACCCGAATCCGTATCAATAATAGAATTGACAATGGCTCCGTAATACAATTTCTTATTAGATTCACTATAGCTGACATGCAATAATTCATCGATGATATAGGCATACTCTGGCGGCATTTTTTTTCGCACTTTAGAGCGAGTGTACTTGGAGCTTACTTCCTTGCACAGAGTCACCAGACGATAAATCGTTACTTTCTGCCAGTCTGCACTATTTTTATGAAATAATTGCAGTACCTGCAGCATCTTCTCCGGATTGTAGATTAGATTGGCAAGCTGATTCTGCTCCGCTTCCGTCAAGGTATTGTCAAACAACTCTCGAATTTTGGCACGAATCACACCAGATGCACTGCGCAGCAGACGGATAAAAGCCTCATGCTCACCATGCAAATCACTGAAAAAATACTCAGTTCCCTTTGGAAGCGCACAGATAGCAGACAGATTAATAATCTCTGTTTTTGCCGACTCCATGGTTGGATAATCCTTTGCCAATAGTTGGAGATATTTTTCCTCTCTCATAATATGACCCTCCCCTTTTAACTGTAAAAGGAGACTGCGCCAAGGCGCAATCTCCTTAACTGACTTTATTGTACCATAAAGTAGGAAAAAATCAATTATCTTTCCAATCATATGCCAATTTGTGATATGTTTCGTCAAGTTTCGCTATATCAATCACGAATCTTAATATGCACTTCTCTCAGCTGCTGCTCTGTCACTTCGCTTGGAGCATTGTTCATCATCTCCTGAGCATTTCCATTCATTGGGAATGGAATCACTTCACGAATACTATCCTCATTTCTCAGCAGCATCAGCATACGGTCCACGCCTGGCGCCATACCCGCATGTGGTGGTGCACCAAACTGAAATGCATTATAGAGTGCTCCAAACTTATCCTTCAAATCCTTCTCTGTATATCCAGCAATTTCAAAGGCCTTCACCATCACCTTCATGTCGTGATTTCTCACTGCACCGGAAGAAAGTTCCACGCCATTGCAGACAATATCATACTGATAAGCCAAGATATCCAGTGGATTCATCGTTTCTAACGCCTTCAAACCGCCCTGTGGCATGGAAAATGGATTATGTGTGAAACCAATTTGTCCTGTGGTCTCATCCTTCTCATACATTGGGAAATCATTGATGAAACAGAAACGATACGCATTTTTCTCGCAAAGTCCCAACTTCTCACCCAACTCATTGCGAATCAAACCAGCACACTTTGCAGCCTTTGCTTCCTTGTCGGCAATAAAGAAAATGGTATCGCCCACTTCCAAACCTGCCAACTGTGCAAACTCCGCTTTCATGTCAGCCGGAATAAACTTGTCGATTGGTCCCTTGTAAGACATATCCTCCATTACTTCCAAATAACCCAAACCAGCCATGCCAATATCCTGTGCAAACTTCAGCAATTTCTCATGAAATCCCTTGGACATATCTGCATGAACTTTAATCGCACGAACGGTCTTCTTTAAAAATGGACGGAACGTACATCTCTGGAAGAACTCGGTCACATCCATAATACGGAGTGGATTTCTCAAATCTGGCTTATCGGTGCCAAATTGTAACATTGCATCTTTATAACTGATAATTGGGAATGGTGCTGCCGTTACCACACTGCCCTCTGGAGCAAATTTCTCGAAAGTGGCACTCAACACCTCTTCCCCCACTTTAAAGACATCCTCCTGAGTCGCAAAACTCATCTCAAAATCCAACTGATAGAACTCACCTGGAGAACGGTCTGCTCTCGCATCCTCATCACGAAAACATGGTGCAATCTGGAAATATTTATCAATACCACCCACCATCAACAACTGCTTATACTGCTGTGGTGCCTGTGGCAGCGCATAAAACTTGCCCTTGAACTTTCTGGATGGCACAATATAATCTCTTGCTCCCTCTGGAGAAGATGCACATAAAATGGGAGTCTGAATTTCGACAAATCCCATTTCCTCCATTTTTCTTCTCAAAAAAGAAATCACCTGAGAACGGAACAACACATTGTCCTTCACCTTACGGTTTCTCATATCCAAATAACGATAAATCAAACGCACATCTTCGCGGATTTCTCTTGATGTCATAATCTCAAATGGAAGCTGTCTTGTTACCTTTCCCAAAATCGTGATAGCGGATGCCTCCACCTCAATGGTTCCTGATGGAATCTTTGGATTGTAGGTTTCTTTATCTCTCTGCTCTACCTTACCATCGATAGAGACACAATCCTCCTTGTTGATGCCATGAAGTAAACTGGTATTGCGCAGCACTACCTGCATCACTCCATACATATCACGCAAATCAATGAAGGATACACCACCATGGTCACGGATATTCTCAACCCAGCCTGCAATCTTCACCTGACTGCCGATGTCACCCTCTGTAATCTGATTCAACGTCTTACTGCGATAAATTTCTGACATAATATAGTCCTCCTAAAAAACACTTGCTCCATAAAAAAGAGCCATTCGTCTTGAATCTGATTGACTCAGGACGAACAGCTCAAACTTGCCCGCGGTACCACCTGTCTTATTGCTCACGCAATCTCTCTTGGTTTTCACCTGATTTAACGCATCAAACTACGGCGCACCTACTAACTATATGCTCTATGACTCAATTCCATTTACGTATCATAGAGCGAAATCACCACATAAAACATAGTGATATCTCATGTTCGGATTGCAGCTCGAAAGTGTTATTCACACAGATTCACTTTACAGGACTCCCACCAATGCCTGCTCTCTGGAAACGATAATCTGGCTACTTCTCTTTGTCATTGCTTTTGTCATTCTTGCTTATTTTATTATTTATCATCAAATTTGTCAAGACTCTTTTACACGAAAAAGTGTTAAATTAAATAATATTAAAAAATTAGGACAAGTTCCATATTTAGACGAGAATTATTTGAAAAAGCCCCTTGGAAGAAGAAAAAGAAATCATCCGTAGTTGCACAAAGATGACAATTGCAGTGCAAGAACCTATTTGGCGACTATAAAAGGGCATACCAAATATAGGGTATGCTTAGCTTGATATACCCTTTTGTATCCTACATTAAATTGACGCTAACGAAAATAAGATTTTTGTTGATTAATGCCTCTAACAGAGTTATACTTAGGTTAAAAAATTACATTTAGGAGGTGCTACTTGTGAATCAAGAACAGATTAATATTACTGATATGCAGTGCAGAGTTTATCGTATGGCTCAAAGACAGTGGAACATGGCACCAAAGGACTGTACAAAGCTATTCCAACAATAATCTGAAAACATGCGAAAGGAGTTTGTTTATGAAAAAATTGCATTGGCTCATATCGTTACTGCCCTGTCTGGTTGGAATGGGTATCTATTTTATTATGATAGTTTGTCATACTTCAATATCTTCCGTGTTATTGTTGATATTTCATACTATATTTGTGCTGACTATGGCAATCAATACAGTATTCTGTATCCGAGATACCTATCATACTCGGAGAAATAATAGTCGAACACGTCAAACGGATAATCGTGTTTGCAAAGTGGCTCCTGTAATATCATTTGTACTTATTAACTTTGTACTCATCATTATAAATGGATATGTCACATGCTTACTTGCCTTGCTTGTCTTCACAGCATGACATAACCGTTCAAACGACCCATAATAAAGACACTACAATGACACCAGTCATTTCATGACTGGTGTCACATTTAGATAAGTTATAAAATATTCTAACTTAATTCCAACTTGACCGTGCTTCCACTTCCTCCCATCTGTGCTGGTGTCACCACCAACTTGACAGGTACTCTCTGCTTCACACTTTCCACATGAGAAATTAGCCCTACTTTCAAATGAGCATGATGCACATGCTCCAGTGCATCCATAACTACGCCCAGCAATTCTTCATCTAAACTGCCGAATCCTTCGTCTAAGAAGAATAATTCCAGTGAAGTCGAATGACTCAGTTGAATTTGAGAGGACAGTGCCAGTGCCAATGCCAGTGAAGTTGTAAAGGTTTCTCCACCGGACAAAGTTGCCGGATGACGGCGTACTCCACCATTTTTATTATCCACAATCAGGAATTCCCCATTATTTCCTGTTTCCAATTCATAATTACCGCCTGTAATCTCTGACAACCGTTTTGAGGCCTCCATCGCTATATAATTCAATCGCTCTGCTGCAATAAATTCCACAAACTGTTTTCCTTTAAAGATGGATTCCAAATCTCGCAGCATACTCATATGATGTTCCAACTCCGCTTCCCTCTTTTGCAGTTTCTTCTTTTGTTTCAAATCATCATTCATCTGCTGTAAGATTACATTTAACTCAGCATCTCTCTGACGTAAATTTTGAAGCTCCATCTTGATACATTCTCGCTGCTGTTGTATCTCCTGCCATTGCTCCAATGTAACACTGCGCTGGTTTAATTTTCTGCACACAGTTTCCAAATTTGCTTGACTGCGCTGAAATTGACTCTGATAATCCTCCCAAGCCTGACGATATGCATTTTGGGTTTTCTCATCCAGATAACTTGCTTCCACATCCTCTATTGCTGCGAATGAATATAGTTCACACTGCTCCTTTACCTTCTGAGCCTGTTTACTCTCCGTCTCCTGTAACTGATTCTTCTTTGTCTGCCATGTAATGAGCTTACCTTTACTTTCATCTAACTGTTGCTGTGCTTGACTCCACTGCTGCTGACATCTCTTTGTCATCTCCTGAATCTGTGCGATTTCTCTCTTGATGCGAGTGTATTTCTTTTTTAAGCTTTCATAATCGCCGTTTAAACTGGAATTACCGTTTTCACCTTTATCAAAAACTCTCAACAAATCCTGCATTCTCTCTTCCGAGCATGCCATCTGCTCCATCTTCATCTGACGACTTTGACGATACTCGACTTTTTTACAAAATGCCTCCTGAATCTGACGGTCTAATTGCTGTATTTTTTTGTTGCTTTTCTCCATGAAATCTTCCATCTGCTTCCATTGTTTTTGCAATGCAACACTTTGTTGGTCTTGTTGATTGACCCGTGTTTGACATTCTGCAAAACTCTCTTTATAAGGAAAGCTCACTTGTTTTCCATTGATTTGGCCATCGGACTCCTTCCAATCGTGATACAGTGCTTGCCATTTCTGCTGACATTGTACTAACACGTTCTCTGCCGCATCGTACTCCAACTGTATTTTATTCCATTCAGAAGATAAATGCTCGATTTCTTTTTCCGTTATCTGTCTGCGATACTGCATCGTTTCCCAAGTAGTTTGCAAGGTATGATAGTGTTTTTCTTGTTCGGTGCATTCCTTATCTAGTAATTGTACTTTCTTGGCATAGTCTCGGCTCTCCTGTTTCATCTGCTGCAAACGTGTTTCTTCCAAAACAATTTCTTTCTGCTGTGCCACAGAGTCGAATAACAGAAAATTCTCCACATGAACAAGACCACCACACACAGGACAATGCTCTCCTTCCACCAGTCCCTTGCGAAGTTGCTCCACAATCTGATCGCCACGCATATGCAGCTGATTTACTTTCTCTGTCTGTTCTTCTATCTCACATTCTGTATAAGGTTCTTTCAACTGATTGCGATTTTCCTGACATTGTTCCCAATCCCGTTTCGCTTGCTCAGCCTGCTGCCATGCCGTTTCTTCCTCTTCTTTCCTTCGTTCTAACTCGAAAACTTTACTTGCATATTCATTTTCTTGATTGTTCCACTTTCTTTGTGCATCCAGCAAATTTTTTTCTGCCATGACACCCTCTTGTATCAGCATACGGTATGTAATATCAATTGTGGTTTCTTCTAACTTTCTTTGCAGTGTATCCTTTTCTGCCTCCTTACTCTGCTGTTCCTCCAAAAAGTCTTGCTTTTTCTTTAAATAATCCGCCTCTGACTTCTGCCACCGTTTTTCCTGTCTCTCCAAATCTTCTTTCTCTGTTTGTAGTTGTTGGTAAACTGCCCATTCCTTTTGCGCACTTTCAATCTGTTGTAACTGCACGCAAAGTTCAGGAATTCTGCTTTCTTGCGCTTCTGCCTCGGCTTTCTCTTTCTCTGCTCCTTTTAGTTGTTGTTGTTCTCTTTCATAATCAATCTGTACCTGCTCAACCTGATTCTTCGCCTTTTGCAATGCAGCACTGGTTATATTCCATTCTTCTATCCAAGGACGTACCTGCTCAGCCTGCTTTGCTCTCTCGAGCTGAGTTTGCTGTATCTCCAACTGTTCTGCCCCTGCCTTGAGTTGCTCCAATGCTTTCAGATATTGTTTTTGTTCTTCCTGTAAAAACCAAATTTCTTGCTTTTGCTGGTAATCAGCTAAAATTCTTACTTCCTCTTTCTCATACCGAACTAAGTTCGCCTTTACTGTTTCTGACTCTTTCTTATGAATTTTATACGTATCCTCCGACACATTCTGAAAACGGTTTAACTCACCTAGGATTTTGTCCTGCTCTGACTTCGCCTGATTGATTTCCTGCTTAACCCTACCCATCAATTCTTCACCATATTCTTCTAGATGAAACAATCGCTCCAACATATTTCGTCTGGCACTGCCTTCGAGTTTCAAAAACTCGCTAAATTTTCCCTGAGGCAATACCACTGTGCGTACAAAATCATCGTATTTTAACCCAATAATCTCTCGACACTTCCGATCTATCTCACTGGGTTTATCCGCTAAGACAACTCGTTCTCCCTGTTGACCAATTCGATATAAATGACATTTTCCCGCCCGAGGATTGCCACTCTTTTTATCAATACGATACTCTCGCTCTGCGCAGTATTCCTCACATTGTTTTCCATTCATGCGAAACTGAAAACTGACATTGGCCCGATCCATGGAGGAATTAATAAAATTGCTTTTTCTTGCCACTTCCCCATACAAAGCTAAGGTAATGCCATCCAAAATAGTTGATTTTCCACTTCCAGTCGGTCCAAAGATACCAAACAATCCCATCTGTGTCAATGGCTCAAACTCAATGCGCTGTATATCCTTAAAACTGTTTAATCCCTTAATCTCCAATCGTATCGGCTGCATATTTCTCCACCCTCTCCTCAAAATATGAACCATTTTAGCCATATTAAGATTTTTCTATTCAAAAGACCGCCAACTCACAACTAAGGTCACGAGTACGCGGCGGTCAAATTATCAATATACATACTATAAACGAATTCAAAAAAATTGCAAATTCCAAGGTCATACATTTCATACTTGCATGAAATGTATGACCTTTTGATCCTGATATCATCCTATGGTTCTATTTTTTCTACTGTAATGCAAGCATATCGCTCAGAATTCACTATCGCATTCATTGCCTCCACTGGATTGTGTCCAATACACTCGATTACATGTTTAAATGTTACCGTTGATTGTCCTGATACTAATTGAACTCCCTTACGATTTACATCTGCATGAAAAATATCATGTCGAGACTCAACATTCCAAAAAATTATAGTTGGAATTTGATAACCATACTGACGAAACTTTTCTCGTATCTGCTCATAGAAGGTCCATTCTCCATAGCTGCATCTATCGATTTCCATATCAGAAACAACAACGATTGCTTTGGGCATTTCTTCTGAAGAGATATGATTTTTTAAAGCAAGCTCCAAAACTGCATTGAAGGCAGCTTCCAAGTTAGTAGAACCTCCCCAAGGCGCTTTCGCTGCATTTATGATCTTTTGATATAAAGAGCTGCCTTTTAGACTTACTATACTTGGCTGCGAACTAAATGTCATAAACAAATTGTGAAAATCTCCAGTGTTTCGTTCTGCAAAATAAATTGCAAGACCGATTGCAGTGCAAAATGGACGACCATTGCCAGTATACAACATGGATCCAGAAGTATCCGCCATAACTAACACATTTGTATCTTCCACATAATTTGGAAGAGCCTTCCATTGCTCTTCAACTACAGTATTTTCTGCTTTCTTGAAAGTTAGATTGTGTGGTACGAAATATCGCATAACCAAATCATATGGATATAGTGTCGATGCATTGATCTTTGTTTCTCCTTTTGCCAAAGCCTCCAGGTAAGACTCAAACCTTTCTTGATCGTGCATCTGGAATGCATTTTGATAAATCATCATGGCACGACTTGGTACTTTATCGTAAGTAATCTTACTCCACTGTCCAGTACTCATGAGTCCCTCTACAATACCAATATGCTTGCGCATTTGCTTCACAATCCTTTTAAAATCATATACTCTATAACCTAATTTCTGCGCAGTCAAAATACCAAGTTTTCTAGTTGTTTCCGATGATGCATCTGCAGACTTAATCCATTTTGCAAGCAGGGAAATAGCATGACCAGCTTGCATATTTCTTCTGTCCTCCTCAAACTGCATCTTCATAGCTGCCCACATATCATCTTCCAATCTAGTGCCAATCAAGGTATACATATCATCATATCGCCCGAATACTCCAATCAAATCCAAATTTGGACGAACCATCTCTGGATAATGATCTGCCGCAAATTTTAAAATGATACGAAATGTTCTGCGCTCTCCCAAACCACCACGAATATCTCTGGCATAGAACAAAATTCTGGCAGCAATTAATGGATCTTGCTGATATGCTTCAGAAAATAAAGTGGTAATTCTGACTTCATCAGCACTTCTTAACGCTCCAATCATACCAAATAAATCCACTAATGCGTTGCTTGTGGTATTTAAAGCAAATGCACCATTTTCTGTAACAGCATGAGTTGCTTCTTGTTTCATTGCCTCTGCAAAATTCATCGTTTTCTCTCCTTTCATGATCCACCAAAATCGAATTGCTGTAAGGATCACATGATATGCTGATACCAGCTATAATAAGAAAGTGAGGAAATAAATCATCTATTGATGGTTTATTTCCCCATTTACATGACGCTTTTTTTGGTTTTATGATTAGCAGTCATCTCCTAAAAAAATTAATTGCTGCAAGCGTCACAAACCGCTAGTGGGAGGAATCGAACCTCCGGCATCGTCCCTAGAATGGAAAAAAATTGCTGCAAGTATCACAGAAATGATACATATTTTACGCGCTCTTCCACTGAGCTACACTAGCTTATTCACATTGCCTTTCAATATGCTAAAAATTTATGATTACCTTTTCTAAGAGTATACCAAAAAAAGTAAAAAATAGCAATATACTAATAGTATAAAATTAGGGTTAAAATATCTTTTTCAAGAAACTGAACCATTTTTAAAGCCAATAAAACCTACTTGGGAGTATCCTCATGTCAAGAAAGAGGTTCGTTTTCCCTATCTTCGTTCTCTGAATATTCCTGCGCCAGACTCATAAATAACTGCAGGGTTTCCTCCTGCACAGGCACGCCTCGCTTTGCCTGATAAAACTCACAAAATAACTCTGAAAGACTTTTTTCCTCCATGGGCTTATCTGTCTCATGATGTTCTTTCTGAGAAAAAATCGGTCGAATACTCAAAATATCTTTCTTTGCTGCTTTCATGGCTTTCATATCTTCTTCCTGAATAAAGGAATCGGTCTCAATCTCCAGATAGACCCAGCAATTTCTCTCTCTATTTTTCTCACAGAGGTCAATGGCCTGTGCCGCCCCTTTGCAGTGCCATACTTCGATAGGCTTGTAAACTGGAATTGGTATTTTTTTGAGCTGAAACGGCATTTTTGTCGAAATCTCTATTAAAAGCATGGATTTTTCAAAGCTAATTTCTTTTACATTGTAATGAATCGGTGAACCGCTGTAATAAGCCCTTGGACAGTGCGGTACCATCTGTGGTTTATGGACATGCCCTAGCGCAATATACTGCGCTTCCTCTGGAAAAATACTTCCATCTACCAGATAGCTGCCTCCCAACTGGATACTGCGCTCCGAACCACTCTCCTGACTCTCCATGACAAAAAGGTGACTGATAATCAAATTGATGGAATCTTCCTCAAAATGTACTTTTAATTCATCAAATAGCTGCCTCATGCGCTGACTGTAACTCTCCAGATGTTCTTTTTCCTCCCCCATTCCTTGATAAAGCACTTCATTGAGGCGCTTTTCACTGGGAAAGGGCACCGTCAACACTACTACCTTTTCCACTGAGCCATCTTCATGTTGAAAGCGAATTTTAAGATAACCCTCACCCGACTCATAAACCTCATGACAACCATATTGTCCTGTTGCCACCACTGTCTTTGGCGTTCCTACCAAAATAATACCATGGCTTTTGGCCAGCCGCTCCGCCGCAATTAAGCGCTCTGGATTGTCGTGATTTCCCGCAATGACCAAACTTAATCTTCTTCCATCCTTGGAGATTTGTTCCAAAGTATCATAAAACAATTGTTCTGCCCTTGCCGGAGGATTTCCATTGTCGTATACATCTCCCGCCATCAAAACCATATCTACCTGCTGTGCTTCTACCTGACTTACAAAGTCTTTCAAAAATCTCTCCTGCTCAGGCAGACGACTCTGTCCCTCCAAATTTTTTCCTAAATGCCAATCGGCAGTATGTAATAATCGCATTTATCAATCTCCTAATTCTCTGTGATAGAAGTGCATCTAATATATATACGCAGCAGCTGTAGTAAGCTGCTGCATCCACAAAAACTATCTTGAACAAATCATTGCAGAGGATGTGCCTATTAACGTAGTCGAGTGAATGATTGAATGCAAGCTACAGACCCTAAAGGACTGTGGCAGTCACCTATTTACATGATTCCAACTATTTTTAATATCCAGTAGATGAATCCCAATCCCCAACTCGTCACCACTCCATACAGAATGACTGGTCCAGCGATGGTAAAAATCTTACATCCCACGCCAAACACCCATCCCTCGGAGCGATATTCAATCGCCGGAGAAGCCACCGAATTGGCAAACCCGGTAATCGGCACCAACACACCTGCTCCAAAAAATTTTGCCAACTTGGAAAACAAATTAAAACCTGTCAGCAAAACCGCTACCGCTACCAAAATCAACATACTCCAAGAGGCAGCAATGTCTTTATCCCATCCCAAATAAATAAACCAACTAGTCAATGCCTGTGAAATGGTACAGACAATTCCACCTCCCAAAAATGCTCTCAGCACATTGGGAAAAGAGGGAAATGTCGGTGTAATCTGCGTAATATACTCGTTGTAGCGCTGTTTTTCTGCTTCCTGCTGCGATTCCTGCTGCCCGTATTCTTTTTTGTCCCGTCCGCTCTGTCCTTGTTCCATATCCATTAACCTTCTTTCCTTCCTAGTCATGCCTATCAATTCAGCATTCAGGCATAAATGTTTCGGTTATTAGTATGTGACAAATTTTGCAGACTATTCAAACAATTAATACTGACGAATTTCATCCTCGTCCTCATCATTGCAGTCTTCTATTTTACGGATAACTGCATAATATCCAAATCGCTCATTGACCTTGACATAGACACGATCACCCTCCTTGTGTCCCAACAAAGCCTTTCCAATGGGTGACTCAATGCTGATATATCCTTTATTGGAATCTCCGCGAATCGGAGTGACAATCTTAAAGGTATCCTCCTCATCGTCTTCTTCCATATACACTGTCACACGATTATTGAGTCCTACTTCACCTTCCTTAGAAGCAGTGGAAACCACCGTTGAATTTTTTAATATTTTTTCTAAATAGGTAATACGGCTCTCATTTTTATTTTTGTCACGCTTTGCCGCATGATACTCAAAATTTTCACTCAAATCTCCGTGAGCCCTTGCTTCCTTCACCGCCTCTAAAGCCTCCTGCCTAACTACGACACGGCGATATTCGATTTCCTCTTTAATCTTTTCTATATCCTGCTCTGTTAATTTCTCTGCCATAACTCATTTTATATCCTTTCTATTTTTTTAACGTCTCAGCCAAAGTCAAAAATTGTGATAGCTTGACAACAAACTACACCTTAAGTCAATAAACTATACACAAGATTAGCTGCATCGTTTCTTTTTTAAGTTTACCAAAAAATAATATTTCTTTCAAGACAAATCCTTGATTCCTTTCACCAACTCTGCTGTTTAAGATGGATTCTTCGAAAAATTTTTTACCCTATTACAAAAAGGTTCTGTCAGAAATTTTCTGACAGAACCTTTTTGTACGATTTTATAAAGAGGGAGAAATCTTATACCAAATTTACCCAATCAAGCACCCTTACTCTGATACTCCTCCATCAGCTGGTCTCGTACCTTAAACGCCAAAAAAATCGTCAATCGATCTTCCATACTTGTTAAGCTGCATCCTATAATATCACGAATCTTGCGAATTTGATAGTTGATTGTATTTCGATGTACATACATTTGCTGTGCAGTCAACTGTACACTGGCATCATTTTCCAAATAACGCTGGAGTACTTCCATATAATTTGTTCCGTAGCTTCTATCATACTCTTCCAGTCGTCCTAACACATCCTTGTAATAACCTACTAACTTGCCCTTATCTCCTACTGCCATCAAAAGCCATCCAATTTCCTGACAACCACGTTCTTTCTGCATACTACTCAACTCCATCTTTTATTTCATCTCTGACAATGATTCCCGACCAGAATCATTCACATTCCTGCTTAAAAACAGAAAAAGCAATAGTTGGGAACAGCTTTGTTCCTTCCTATTGCTTTTCGATTGATTTTATTATACCATGTTTTCCGAAAACTACAATTCACAAATCAGAAAAAATTTTCAAGTAATTTTACTTTATTTTTGTAACTTTTGAGAAAAATTGAAAGATTTTGCCTTTCTTCACTCCCGTATCTTCGGTGATATGCTTCAGCAATCCTTCCAACACTTCTGGATGACCACTTACTGTTAATACGGGGGAATTCCACTCTGCCTTACTGCTTTTCATCAGATTGTATGCCATACCCGTTTTGTATCCGGCATTCAGCTCACAATTTTTTATTGCCATGCTCAAATCCCACTTTCCCGAGTGTTTGGCGGCCAATTCTTCGGATAGGGTAATCTTGATGCGAGGATATCCTCCCTCATATCCATACATCTCAATACCACAAATCTGCGGATATTGTTCAAGCCACATCGGAATCTTTTCTTCCACACTTAATGTCATAAATAATCCCTTCTATTTAATCATTCTACTAGAATTCAACGACAATTTTCCCTAGCAGCACAGACCGCTTTTAAAACTTGCCTCCTCCGCCGCCATGGGTACTGCCCGAGGAAGAAGTATGTGTGCTCGAACCCGAAGACTTTTCCTCCGGTTTCGGTGTGCTGATGACCTGACGATACAAAAATCGGTCCGACTGCACATTGACTTGCATACTGCCCACACGCACATAGCTAGAAGCCGTATTTTTTTGTCTCACACTCTTTAATTCACTCTTCATCGTACTACATACAAGGAAAGAAATCACAGCACCTGCCGCCACCGAAATAAAAATCCAGATAGGTGACATACTCGATCGTGGCATATTATTCCAGTCATAAGGCTCACCTGTTTTGGCCTGCGTCACAAAATCATCACATAACTTTGCATATGTACGAAAGGCATCTGCATAATAACCATCGCTTAAATCTGGCAGAAACTGCTCGGAAATATACTCAATCCCTGCATCAGTCAATGCTGTGATGCCATATCCCTTGGTAGAAATCCAATAATCTCGATTCTCCATGCTGATCAACAATAACACACCATCACCATCTGCACCGTAGCCATATCCATTATAATCATAGTAATCGTCCGCATATGCCATTGCCGTCTTGCCGTCCAGGGAATCGACTGTCACAATCACTACGTCAAACTGCTGTCTCTCGCTGATTTCATTCAGCAAATCCAGAAGTTCAGCCTCCTCGCCGTCACTGAGCAAATCGGCACTATCCACCAGTCGCTCCCCTGCCGCTTGAACCCTGCAGACGGGCATGATTACGCTAAGGCACAACACGAGAATACATAGGAAACAAATCATTCTATTTTTCATGTTACACCTCCTTTCTAAAATATGTTTAAATGTGTTTGCATATAGAAAAATATGTTTATGACA
>JBJELF010000005.1:48180-100264 GCA_051879015.1 Lachnospiraceae bacterium | reverse complement strand
AGAAAGATAGAAAGTTTTTATCGGATTTAAAATTGCTTACTACTGAATACTCAGACTTGCCGTTTAAAGCTATGAAATCACAGGTACAGGAGTTTATATTAAGTAGCGTTTATTCTGTTATGCTTATTGATATCAGAGAGCCAAGAGAAATTGAAAGAGCGAAAGTTGCGTTTAGTGCCAAGACGATTTTAATAGAGAATAAAAGAGTGAAGCCTATTAATAGTAATGTGGCAGATGCGAATGTGTTTAACTATACATACGACTATATTGTTCAAAACAATGGCACTCTGGATGAGTTCAAAGAAAATGTTAAAACATTTGCGGATATGGCTATAAATAATTAGTTTTTAGAGGAGATGATGAGGATAATTAAATACCTGTTTTATGTGACTTGTTTTATGTAGTAAATGATTTTGAGTGGAATTTGAAAGGAGAAATAAAAAAATGAATGTTATTCTATTCAGTACACACTGCCCAAAGTGTTGTGTGTTAGAGAAGAAATTGCAACAAAAAAATATCTCATACGAAGAAGTAAATGATATTGAGATTATGAAAGAAAAAGGTTATTTAACTGTACCAGTTCTTGAAGTAGATGGTAAAAGCATGGATTTTAAAACAGCAAATGATTGGATTAACTTACAGGAGGTAAATTAATATTGGAAATTAATATTAGACTGAATAAAAACTTCACAACAGCTTTTAATAAAATGCTTAATGAATATGGAGAAGAAATGGCTAGACTTAACGGGTTTTCAGATGAGCAGTTAAGTTATACAGACTTTATCGACAACTTCGTAGACAAACAAACTGTAGCTGATGCAAGTATTGATGGAAATGCTAATGCAGGCACCAAAGATATTTGTTCTCTTGAAGCTGAAATGAGTAAACCTCATTCAAAATTGCTTGCATTTAATAAGATTTTTTATGAATTAAATAAAGAATATGGGTTTAAAGTTGCAAATGATTGGTTTAAGAACGAATACGATGGGCATTTTTATCTCCACGATGCTGCAAGCAGTACAATGAAGCCATACTGTTTTGCTTATGACATTGAGAAACTGGTCAAGGAAGGACTATATTTTATTGACAACTTCAACGCACAGCCACCAAAACATTTAGTTACTTATACTGATTTTGTTGGAGAATTTGTTAGTTGGACAAGTAACAGAACAAGCGGGGCATGTGGTTTGCCTAGTTTTTTGATTTATTCATATTACTTTTGGAAGAAAGATGTCGAAAATAGTTATTATACTGGAACGCCTGAAAAGTATAGAGATCAAGAATTCCAAAGAATTATTTATAAATTAAACCAACCATATCTGAGAGTCAATCAGTCTGCATTTACTAATTTTTCAATTTTTGACCATCCATACATGGAAGCGATTTTTGGTGGTAAAGAATTCCCTGATGGAACATTTATTATTGACTACATTGATGAGATTGTTGAATATCAGAAACGATTCATGGAAGTAGTTAGCGAAATTCGTAGTAAAAATATGATGACATTTCCTGTACTTTCGTATTCATTATTAAGAAAAGACAAAAAGTTTGTAGATGAAGATTTTGCAAAATGGTGTTGTAGACACAATATGAAGTGGGCAGATAGCAACTTCTTTGTAAGCGAAGATATCACCAGCTTATCGAATTGTTGTCGGCTTATTAGCGATGTTAAAAACCTTGGCTATTTTAACTCCATTGGGTCTACTGCATTAGAAGTTGGAAGTATTAAAGTAAATACTATCAATCTTGCAAGAATTGCTTACGAAAATGATACGGAAGAAAAATATCTTTCTGCGTTAAAGGATTTAGTAATTCTTGATTTACAGGCACTTGATTGTGTAAGGCATATCATTAAAAGAAATATCGAGAAAGGATTACTACCAAATTACTCAAAGGATGTAATGAGCATGAATTCCCAATACAATACAATCGGTGTCATCGGTGTATACGAAGCCTTACAGAAATTTGGTTATACATATAAAGACGAATTTGGCAACACGTTTTATTCTGAAGATGGGGTGGAATTCGCAAAGAAAATTTTACAAACCATCACAGATACCAAAAATGAGTTTGGTAAAGACAAAGATTACCAGATTAATATTGAAGAAATTCCAGCAGAAAGAGCGGCGGCTATTCTTATGGAGAAAGATAAATTCTTTTTTTCTAATGAAAAGTACGAACTTCCTTTATATGGTAATCAGTGGATTCCATTAGGAGTAAAAACTACCCTACACGAAAAGATTAGATTGAGTGCAATTCTTGATAGAGCGTGTTCAGGTGGTAGTATTGCACATATCAACCTTGATGCTCCAATCAAAGATTTTGATGTTGCGTGGGAACTTCTTAACTATGTTGCGGATCAAGGAGTTGTATATTTTGCATTTTGTTTAAGAATAAGCACCTGTGAAAATAATCATGGTTTTTATGGTAAAGTTTGTCCTTATTGTGGAAAACCAATAAAAACAACTTGGCAGAGAATTGTAGGATTCTTAACACCAGAACAGACGTATTCAAAAGAACGAAAAGATGAATTTGCTATGAGAGACTGGTTTGAAATGGATAGAATGAAGGAGATTGGATAATTGAAGATAAAAGGACTACAAGATGAAGATTTTGTAAATTACAGAAAACCATCTATGTTTATTGGAACTTCTATATGCGATTGGAAATGTTGTAATGAACAGTGTTTAGATAAAAGTATCTGTCAAAATTCATCTCTTGCTAATTCCAAAGTAATTGATGTATCTGCGGATGAGATATTCCGTAGGTATATCAATAATCCAATCACTAAAGCAATTGTTATTGGTGGGCTTGAACCAATACTTCAATTCTCAGAAGTGTTGGAACTGATATATACTTTCAGGAATAATGGTTGCTTTGATGATTTTGTGATTTACACAGGTTATTATCCAAGTGAAATTAGACACGAAATTGAAGAATTAGAAAGATATGAAAATATTATTATTAAATTTGGAAGATTTTTATATAACGATAACCCTATAGTTGATGATGTGTTAGGGATAACACTTGCTTCATCAAATCAATATGCAAAAAAAATTAGTTAGGTGGGAATACATATATGGCTATTAGATTATCTGAAGACAAAGAATTAGTAAAAGAAATAAGAAAAAAACTAAAAGAAAATAAGGACAAATATGGTGAACGGTTCTGTCCTTGCGTAATACCGACAGAATATGAATCTATAAACAAAGAAAATTATATTTGTATGTGTAAGGAATTTAGAGATCAAGAGAGCGGAGAATGTCATTGTGGTCTGTTTGTAAAAATAAAGGAGGAATTTGTATAAGAAGTAATTCACGAAAGAGTAAATTAATTCATAAAGATAATATTAAAGAAAAATTATATCCGTTAAAAGAAAGTAATACCGATTATATTACAATGTCTGGAAATGTATATAAATACTATTATAAATAACTAATTACTTCTTGTGATAGAAGAGTAATAAAAGAATCATTGCTGTAAAGAAAAGTATAAAGAATTGTAAAGTAATTTTATATAAATAAATATTGGAGGAACTATGCAAAAAGTAGCAAAATTTGAAAAAGTATCATTCGATGAATTTGAAAAGGCTTTTAGAGATGTGTGTTATATGAACACAAATGAGGGAACAGACATCAATTTCCCCTATCTAATTGAGAACAAATTTATTGAGCAAGATGGATATGAGAAACCTAGTGAAAAAACTATTGTAAATGCAATTAAAAAAATCTACGATTCAATTCATCTACCAAAACGAGCAACGACAGGTAGCGCAGGATATGATTTTTTCATGCCTTACCCTTTATGGTTTAGCATCAACACCACAATTAAAATCCCAACTGGTATTAAATGCAGAATGGAAGAAGGATGGGTATTACAGATTTATCCACGAAGTAGTTATGGATTTAAGTATGGAATTGAATTATCTAATACAGTAGGTATTATAGATAAGGATTACTACAATAACGAGAATAATGAAGGACATATTTTTGTAAAGCTAGTAAACAAAGACGATACTTTAAATGGGAAAAATGATATTGTAATTCTTAAACAGGGAGAAGCATTTTGTCAAGGTATTTTAACTCCATTTGGAATTACGATGGATGACGATACTGATGGGATTCGTAAAGGTGGATTTGGAAGTACGGGAAAAGTATGATAAAACATATAGTTACAATAAAATTAAAAACAATTGATAATGCTAAAAAATTCGTAGAGTCTATGCACAAATTAAAATCAGATGTAGACGTATATCAGGGACGACATATTGTAGATGCCAAATCCATTTTAGGATTATTTTCTCTCAACTTGACTCAAGAGATGGAAGTAACATTATTTGATGAGTGGAACGAAACGGCGTGTTTTTTACAAAACATTCAAAAATATGTTGTGTAGAAAATGGAAATTCAAAACATAAAAAATAAATATAATAATCACAAGTTTTATATTAAATTTACGATTGGATTATTAACAATAGTAGGATTGATTTTAATTATACACATTAATAATAAAAATTTAGACAAGTCATACTTAGAAAGGATTATGCTTGATGATTCTGTTGAGGATTGGAATAGTGAACCCTAGAAGAAAGGCAGGTCATTATACTGGTAATATTACGTTCTTTATTAAATGTGTAAATAAATAGAAACAAAGCAAATTAAAATAAGGCGGTTATAGTAACTGCCTTATAGACAAAATAGACTAATACGGAGAAACACAAGTGCGAAGTGAAGATTTACAATTATTGACTTATCTACAAACAAATGGTATCATTGATTTGGATACTATGCGAGAAAAGGTAGCGCAAATGAAAAGGCAAGAATGTCTTGATAAGCACAATTATAAAATATGGCAAGGAAAGAATCAAAAATGGTATACTTACTTGCCATCTCCTCAATCCAGTGATGGACGAAAACTTATTAAAAAAACAACACTAGAAGCACTTCAGGATACTATTGTAGAGTATTACAAAGAAAATTCTAAAAGCAATAAGATAACTTTGGATGACTATTTCCCAATTTGGAAAGAGAGACAAAGAGCGTGTGGGATATCAGAGTCTTCGATTAATAAATATGATTCGGATTATATTCG
Source organism: Lachnospiraceae bacterium (assembly GCA_051879015.1). GTDB lineage: Bacteria > Bacillota > Clostridia > Lachnospirales > Lachnospiraceae > JBJELF01. The sequence goes on along the minus strand of JBJELF010000005.1, from coordinate 95,173 downwards.
ATTCTTCAAAAATGATAAAATTATTTGCCAAATGGATTTAAGAGAAATTACATCTGAAGATATCGAAAGATATATCTTTCGATTACTCGACCGATTACCTTTAAAATGGCAAGCCTTTAGAGCTATGTTCTTCATATTAAATGAAGTATTTATAAAGGCAAGAAGAGATAAGGTGATTGTAAGTAATCCTTGTGAAGAAATTGATATCAATCTTTATAAAAGAAGATGTCAAGACGTTGCTTTTATACCTGAAAAAAGAGTATTAAATGATGATGGAATATCAAAATTATTCTCAGTTATTGAAGAAACAAAGGAAAAAAGACCAGAATATGTGGCGATATATGCAGCTGAATTAGCTATCCTTACTGGAATGAGAGCTGGGGAACTAGCTTTTTTGCAATGGAAACATATAAACTATAATGATGGATATATACTTGTATGTGGCTCAGAGAAATATAATCAGAAAACAAAAGTATATTGGGATTCGACAACCAAGACAGGAAAAGAAAGAAGAATACCATTAACACCAGATATCATAGATTTCTTCAAGAAGTTAAAAAAAATTGAAGAACAAATGGGATGCTTGACTGACTATGTATTTAGCGATAAAGATGGTCGTATTCATCGAAACAAGCTATGCACATGTGTAAGAGATAAATGCAAACAAGCACATTTAGAAGCAAAAGGATTGCAAGTTTTAAGACGAACATTTAACTCTCAGCTCAAAATGGAAGGCGTATCAACAACAGTCGCATCATCAATTTTAGGACATTGCGAAGAAGTAAATGAAAAATTTTATACTTATGATATTTCTAATATGGAGTATAAAACTCAGATACTCGAAAAAATCAATAAAAAGTGTTTAGGTAATCATGAGTAACCATTAAATTTTATATCTATAGTAACCCCAAAAATATTATAAGATATAAGATTTTTTTGATAAAAAGAAAAGCTCCCGACGGGACTCGAACCCGTGGCCTACTGATTACGAATCAGTTGCCCTACCAACTGGGCCACGGAAGCATTCACAAGTACATATTATAATGAGAAAAAGGGAATTTGTCAAGTAAAAAAATAAAAAAGGTTGCAATCTCAAAATGAGTTTGATATAATCATACAAGCAAGTTTCCTTATGTTTCACATAGGCGGACGCAAATTAGAAAGGAGAAAAATTATGGGATTTTTTGATGATTTACAAGGTAAGTTGACGAAAGGCAGTCAGGCAGTTGCCAACAAGACAAAAGAGGTAGCTGATATCACCAAATTGAAAGTGCAAATTTCTTCGGAAGAGCGCAAGATTCAGGACTTGTATATCAAAATTGGAAAAGCATTTTATGAGGCAAATCCAAGTTCTGAAATGTACGCAGAAGAGATTGCGGCAATTACAGAGTCCATGAAGACAATTGCTCGCTGCAAAGAAGAGGTTGCAAAGAAAAAGGGCGTGCTTGTATGTGACAAGTGTGGTGCTGAAAATCCGGTAGGCTCCGTATTTTGCAGTGTTTGTGGTGAGAAATACGAAGTAAAAGAGACGGAAGAAACGGCGAAAGATGCAGAGATTGTAAAAGAGACAGAAGATGTCTTTGAGGACGAAACTGAGCAAGAATAAATAGATGATGAAAGTGTTAAAAACCAGTTAGGTAAGACGGATTTTAACACTTTTATCATGAAAATGATTCAGCTGAAGGGAGATTTTTATTGTGTCAATGGAAAAATATATTCCAGAAAAGAAGATTCGTGTCGGTGTGCTTGGCGCAACAGGTATGGTGGGACAGAGGTTTATTACATTGTTAGCAGAGCATCCTTGGTTTGAGATTGTGACTTTGGCAGCAAGCCCGCGCTCTGCAGGCAAGAGCTATGAGGAAGCTGTTGGCAATCGCTGGAAGATGACAGCACCAATGCCAGAGGCAGTCAAGACTATGGTAGTAAAAAATGTGAATGAAGTAGAAAAGATTGCTGCAGAAGTAGATATGGTATTTAGCGCAGTAGATATGAGTAAGGATGAAATTCGCACTATCGAGGAAGCTTATGCAAGGGCAGAAGTGCCAGTAGTTTCCAACAACAGTGCTCACAGATGGACTCCAGATGTGCCTATGATTGTACCAGAGTTAAATCCGGAACATACAGAAGTTATTCCATTTCAAAAGAAGCGTTTGGGTACTACCAGAGGTTTTATCGCGGTAAAGCCGAATTGTTCCATTCAAAGCTATACTCCAGCTTTGCATGCTTTGAGGGAGTTTGAGCCAAAAGTAGTGGTAGCTACTACCTATCAGGCTATCTCTGGTGCTGGAAAAACTTTTAAGGATTGGCCAGAGATGATTGACAATGTCATTCCGTATATTGGCGGTGAGGAAGAAAAGAGTGAGCAGGAGCCATTGAAGATTTGGGGTAAGGTAGAGGATGGTGTGATTAAAAAAGCAGAAGGTCCAATCATTACAACCCAGTGTCTGCGTGTGCCAGTGTCAGATGGACATACTGCTGCTGTGTTTGTCACGTTTGACAAGAAGCCTACTAAAGAGCAGATTATTGAGAAATGGGTTAACTATGCAGGTGAGCCTCAGAGACTGCAGCTTCCAAGCGCACCAAAGCAGTTTATTCAGTATTGCGAAGAGGATAATCGTCCACAGGCAAGACTCGACCGTGATTTTGAGAATGGTATGGGTGTATCTATGGGTCGCCTGAGAGAAGATCGTGTCTATGATTACAAGTTTGTTGGTCTGTCTCATAATACATTGCGTGGTGCAGCGGGTGGTGCAGTGTTGACTGCAGAATTATTGGTAGCAAAAGGATTCATTCAGCCTAAGTAAACTGAATTGCCTGCTTTGCAGGCATCACGATATATGAAATTCAGAAAACGGAAGGATAATATTTATGAAGAAAGAATTATTTGGAATGACTTCCAAGGGAGAGTCAGTTTACAAATATACCTTAACCAATCAAAATGGCATGAAGGTGGTTATTTCTGAGTTAGGTGCAGCAATTTTGGAATTGTATGTGCCAGATGCGGCAGGAAAATTAGACGATGTAGTATTAGGTTATGAAGAAGTTGGACCTTATGAGGATAATGGACCAGGATTTGGCGCCGTAGTGGGAAGACATGCCAACCGCATTGGCGGAGCGTCGTTTACCTTGAATGGCAAGACATATGAGCTGGCAAAGAATGACAACGGTAAGAACAATCTTCACAGCAATCCAAATAGTTATATCAGACGTGTGTGGAAGCAGGAAGAGGTTGAGAGTGAGCTGGGTGAGTCTCTGATGCTGACCCTGTTTAGCCCAGACAAAGATCAGGGATATCCAGGAAACTTTGAAGTCAGCATTCAGTACACTTTAACGGAAGACAACAGTTTGATGCTGGAATATCGTGGTAACTGTGATGAAGATACAATTGTCAATATGACGAATCATTCTTATTTCAATTTGTCGGGTCATGCATCTGGTGATATCTTAAATCATAAAGTATGGATTGATTCAGATGAGTTTACAGAGGCCGATGATGAGTTGATTCCGACGGGTAGAATTTTGCCAGTTGTCGGTACTCCAATGGATTTTAATACAATGAAGCCAATCGGACAGGATATTGAGGCTGATTATGAGCCAATTCAGTTTGGCGGCGGCTATGACCACAATTATGTACTGAAGACAAATGGTGAGATTAAGTTGATTGCCAAGCTAGAAGATGAAGTTTCTGGACGAGGTATGGAAGTTTACACGGATTTGCCGGGTGTGCAGTTCTATACAGGCAATTTTTTGGAGCAGGGCGACAATTATAAGGGCGGTGCTAAGTATGACAAGCGTCATGGTGTTTGTTTTGAATCTCAATATTATCCAGACAGCATTCATCATGATAACTTCCCGTCTCCAGTTTTGAAGGCAGGGGAAGAATATCACACAGTCACTGTCTATAAGTTTTATACATTGTAAATGAAACAGATTTTTATCATGGAATCAGTATTAAGTCCCCCACTTTCGTAAGTGGGGGATAGCTGTCAGAATGAAACAAAGGATTGTTTTGTATGGGAAAAAATTTATATATTGCAGAGAAACCCAGTGTGGCAAAGGAATTTGCAAAGGTTCTACATGTTACTGGAAGCAGCCAAAAAGGTTATATTGAGTCAGCACAAGCGGTGGTGACCTGGTGTGTAGGACATTTGGTGACTATGAGTTATCCAGAAGTCTATGATGAAAAACTGAAAAGCTGGCGCATGGAAACACTTCCTTTTATTCCAGATGAATGGAAGTACGAGGTCATTTCCAATGTGAAGGATCAGTTTCGTGTAGTGTCAGGTCTATTAAATCGTCCAGATATTGATACCATCTATGTCTGTACGGACTCTGGGCGTGAGGGGGAGTATATCTATCGCTTGGTGGCCCAGATGGCGGGTGTGAAGGATAAAATTCAAAAACGAGTGTGGATCGATTCCCAAACGGAAGAAGAAATTTTGCGCGGCATTGAGACAGCAAAGGATATTTCTTCCTATGACAATCTGAGTGCATCTGCTTATCTTAGAGCCAAAGAAGATTATCTGATGGGCATCAATTTTTCCAGGGCACTGACCTTGAAGTTTGGCTCAGAGATATCAAAGGTGACAAAAGAAAACTATACCGTTATCTCTATCGGTCGTGTGATGACTTGTGTACTTGGTATGGTCGTTCGCAGAGAACGTGAAATCCGAAATTTTGTAAAAACCAATTTCTATCGTGTGGTAGGTACTTTTGCGCTGTCAAATCATTTTTTTGAGGGCGAATGGAAAGCGATAGAGGGTTCTAAGTATTTTCAGTCTCCTCTTTTATATAAGGAAAATGGATTCAAAAAGCGGGAAGATGCAGAAAAATTGATTACATTTTTAAAGAATGAGCCGCTGATGGAGGCAGTGGTAGCAGCTATTTCAAGAAAAAAGGAGAATAAAAATGCGCCGCTTTTATTCAATTTGGCAGAACTTCAAAATGAATGTTCCAGACGATTCAAAATCAGTCCAGACCAGACTTTGCAGATAGCTCAGTCGCTCTATGAAAAAAAGATGATTACTTATCCAAGAACGGATGCAAGAGTATTATCTACAGCGGCGGCGAAGGTGATTCGAAATAATCTTGCAGGTCTGCAGCATTATGAAAAACTGCAGGATTTTGTGCAGGAAGTACTGGCTGGAGATTCATGGAAAAAACTGGCAAGTAGTCGTTACGTGAACGATAAACAGATTACGGACCACTATGCTTTAGTTCCCACGGGTCAGGGGCTTAATCAGTTGGGGCGTCTGAGTGTGTTGGAAGGATATGTATATGAGCTAATTTGTCGTCGTTTTCTCAGTATTTTCTATCCGCCGGCAATTTACCAGAAATATAGTATCGATTTGGAGTGTAAAAAAGAGCATTTCTTTGCAAATTTCCGCGTTCTGTTGTCGGAGGGTTATCTGAAAGTAGCAGCACCAAATATTAAGGCGGATAACAAAAAAGAAAAGAAAGAGGGCGAGGAGGAGCAGGATATCAAAAATGACCCTGCCTTCATTGAACTCTTGAATACTCTAAAAAAGGGAACAAGGCTGTCAATTAAAGATTTACAAGTCAAGGAAGGAGAAACATCTCCGCCAAAGCGTTATAATTCTGGTTCTATGATTCTTGCAATGGAAAATGCGGGACAGCTCATTGAAGATGAGGAACTGCGTGCTCAGATAAAAGGTTCTGGAATTGGAACGAGTGCAACACGTGCAGAAATTTTAAATAAATTGGTGAAAATTAAATATTTGGAACTCAATAAAAAGACACAGGTGATTTCGCCGACCTTGTTGGGAGAATTGATTTTTGATACGGTTTATGCCTCGATGAGACAGATGCTTAACCCAGAGTTGACTGCCAGTTGGGAGAAGGGGCTTTCCTATGTGGCGGAGGGTAAGATTACGGAGGAAGAGTATATGCACAAAATGGTTGATTTTATCAATCGTCGGATTGAGGGTGTGAGAAGCATTCAGAATCCTTCTTTGATTCAGAAAGTGTATGTGAGTACATTGGGAGCATGTCAAAATAAGCATTGATAAAATTTTTTAATTTATAGTTTTGTGTCTGCAAGGCAGGCAGATAGGTTTGGAAAGAAAGGGTATATTTATGGAAGAATTAAAAATTGTCAGCTTGTATCAAGATTTATCAAAGACGATTGCAGCAGATTTATTGAAGCGCAGAGCGTATCCGTGGGAGTTACTTCCTTTGATTGGTGGGTATATTAAAGAATTGGGGCAGTTCCTTCCTGAAGATGTATTTGAATATCGTGGAAATGATGTGTGGGTGGCAAAGTCGGCAACAGTAGCTCCTACGGCTTATATCAATGGTCCTTGTATTATTGATGAGGGCGCAGAGGTACGTCATTGTGCCTTTATTCGTGGAAATGCGATTGTGGGTAAAAAGACAGTTGTGGGCAATTCGACTGAGTTGAAGAATGTTATTTTGTTTGATCATGTGCAGGTGCCTCATTATAATTATGTTGGAGATTCTATTTTGGGATATAAATCGCACATGGGCGCAGGTTCTATCACCTCCAATGTGAAATCCGATAAGACGCTGGTGGTGGTTAAGACAGGTGATGAGATTATTGAGACAGGATTGAAAAAATTTGGAGCAATGCTTGGCGATAATGTGGAGGTAGGCTGCAATTCGGTACTGAATCCAGGTACGGTCATTGGACCAAACAGCAATATATATCCTCTCTCCTGCGTAAGAGGATATGTAAAAGCAGGTCATATCTACAAAAAGCAGGGAGAGGTTGTAGAGAAATATTAATTTGGCGGGTTAAAAGGTCATATAGTGCATAAAGCTTGTTTGAAAGTCTGGCAGAGATGCCAGACTTTTTTCATTGGAAACTGTGATGAGAGTATTCATGTTCTGAAGCAGCTTGGGATTTTGACAGCACAGGATAGCGCCTTGCAGACTGCTGTTGCCAACGGAGATTATTTTTGAGGCGAGGGCAGAGGGAAGCATGCCGATAGAAACTGCTTTCCCAATATTAAGGTAGGCACCAAAACCGCCGGCTAGGTAAACTTTGTCAATTTCTTCATAAGAGAGACCATATTCTTGAATCAGCAGTTCGATGCCGCTGCGAATCGCAGATTTGGCAAGCTGTACTTCTCGCACATCCTGTTGGGTAAAAAATATAGTTTCGCCGTAAGCATTCTCCGCTACAGGAAGTCCTTTTTCAAAGATGGAAGGGTGCAGACACCCTGTCTGATCCATCAGACCTTGTTCTAACAATAGAGAGGTGATTTCCAATACTCCCGTGCCGCAGATTCCGCAGGGAGGAGTTTGATTCTGAATGGTTTGATATTGCAGGCAGTTGTCTTTCCAATTGACATGGCTGATAGCGCCGCAGACACTTCCGGTACCATATTTGATGCTTCCTCCCTCAAATGCAGGGCCGGCAGCAGTGGAGGATACCAAGAGTCGATGACGGTTGCCGATGGCCATCTCTCCGTTGGTGCCCAAATCAATCAGTAAACTTGGATTTTCTTGGGTGTCAAATTGACAGGCAATTAAGTCCGATACAATATCAGCTCCTACAAAAGCACTGATGCCTGGCAGTAAAATGACGGGACATTGCAGGCGATTATCCTGCAGCAATTCAGAGAAAGAAGTCTGTACTGTTTTCAGAGAATGGGGATGAAATGGATAAACTCCTAACCCACTGCAATCATAGCCCATCAGCAAATGAAACATGGTAGTATTGCCAGCCATGACAATTCGAAGAAGCTGAGCGTCGGAGGGCAACGCTGACATCAGTTGTTGAATTAAATTTAATAAATCAGTGCGAATCAGTCTCTGCATGGCAATGGCTTTTGTTCTTTTTTCATTGGCTGCCTGAATGCGGGAAAGTACATCAGCACCGTAAATTCGCTGCCGATTGATGGAGGAGGCAGTATGGATCACGTGACCATCCTTTAAATGGACAAGAGCGGCTGCCAGTGTGGTAGTCCCGATATCAATTGCAATGCCATAGTCTAAATCATGGCAGAAAGATTGCGGTAATGTTCTGTTGTGGAATTTTTCTGCTTGAAATTTCACAACAGTCTCAAAATTATTTTCCATAGAACGGTTTAGGCAGATTGTAATATCACCCTCAAGATGAGCCTGGCAGGCAAGCCGCCAGCCCTGGGCTAACTGCAAAATAGAAAAAGCAAAGCGGTCCGCTTCTGTGATGGGCAAATTTCCAGCAGTTACTTGAATGGCGCATTTTCTGCAGGTGCCGCGTCCGCCGCAGTCTTGATGAAATTCAATCTGAGAATTTTCCAAAGCAGTCGCTATCGTTTCATCGGGACGTACCGAAATAACAGTTTGTTTTGGCAGTACGGTCATCTCATAATGTCTTAGGGGACATTCCTTGCGGGGACAGGAGGCGCAGTGGTGTTCTAATTTACTTGTATGGTTTTGGTTGGAAGTATCATTGTTACAAATAACTTCATCGAGAGGATAAGCAAATACCATGGAATATAATGGATGCAGGACATAATTTTGATTTAATGTGATATGCGATGTATCTCCAAAAAAAGATAAAATGTCGGGAAGCAGTTCGGGAGCGAAGTCATCCGGTGCCTCCATCCGGCGGAGTAATTTTAAATTTTTCTCTCGACAGAGTTCTTTTAGCTGAGTTTCACACTGTTCCGTGATAACAAACAACAAGCGAGTGGCTATGAGATTTAACAAATATTCTTCCGAGCAATCCTGTAACTGCTCAAAGAGAGGAGTCAAATCACCGAGGGATACGGACAAAAAAGCACAGCGAACCGAATTTTCGGAAAAGATATTCTTCCCGGGAAAACATAGGAAAGCCTCAGGATGGCAAACATCGATACATGTTTGGTAGAGAGAAACAATTTTTTTATTCCAGTCTTCTTTTTCCGATTCGCTAAGACTTAAATCTGCCGCAAATCGATGGAGAGGCAGATTGTCAATCGAAAATTTACAGGGGATACAATTTATTTGTTTACTCATATTGCATGCAGTACTCCTTTTTTATATTGTTTTGATTTGTATCAACAATGAAAGTCTGAATAATCAGCTTTCCTATATGGCATTTCCCCATCTGCGGGGGATATCAGTTTAGAAAACAAAATCCATCACTAGAGATATTTTAACATAGTACAATAGATATGGCAATCAGTTGCTGACTGTGCTATACTGAGAAAAAAGGAAGGGATGTGGGAAGATTGAAAGTCATTCATTGTGCTGATTTACATTTGGATTCCAAATTAAATACTAATTTTGGATATGCACAGGCAAAAGAGCGAAGATTGGAATTGCTGCAGTCTTATCTTCGCATGGTGGAATTTGCAGCGGAGCATGGTGTGGAGGTTATTCTGATAGCAGGAGATTGGTTTGATATAGAGAATGTGACAAACAGTACGCAGACAGCTGTGTATGACAGCATCAACAATCATCCCAACATTGAGTTTTATTATGTGCAGGGAAATCATGACAGAAAAACAGAACGATTTCCATGGAAAATGCCGTCAAACTTGCACTGCTTTGGGGAAGACTGGATTTCTTATTATCCGTGGGATAGTGAATGGGTAGCTATTACAGGAGTAAATCTGAGTGAAAATAACCAAAAACTCTGGAATAGCTTGAATTTAAATCCAGAAGATTTTAATGTGGTGATGCTGCATGGACAAGTATTGGATGCCTGGAGCAGCACAGGGAAAGATATTCCTCTGATGGCATTAAAAAATAAGTCGATTGATTATCTGGCGTTGGGACATATTCATGAATATCGGGAGGAAAAACTGGATGAGCGCGGCGTGTATTGTTACAGTGGCTGTCTGGAGGGACGTGGATTTGACGAGTGTGGAGAACATGGATTTATGCTTTTGGAACTGGACGAGGAAAAAAGAACTTGTCAGCGCAGTTGGATTCCCTTTGCAAAGCGCAGATTGTATCAGCTGCAGGTAAACATTAGTGATTGTATGAATTCACTGGAAATCTTGCGGGAGATAGAAGATACTTTGGCGGATAATGAGGTGGAAGAGAATGATTTGCTGAAGGTGATATTGGTTGGAGAAGTAGATGCACTGTGCGAAAAAAATCTTGCTTTTTTGGAAACACAGCTGTCAGAATCGCAGTATTTGGTGAAAGTATATGACGAGACTCAAATTCAGCTGGATTACAGCCAATTTGTCAATGACCCATCTTTAAAGGGAGAATTTGTGCGATGTGTTATGCAGGCGGGAGAGATATCAGAAGGGAGAAAGAGAGAAGTGATTCGCTGCGGACTGCAGGCATTGAGTGGGGAGGAATTCGATTAAAAATATGATTTAGCACTGCAAGCAATCGAATGAAGATTTTTCACAATGATTTGTGCTGTCGATAAGGGCAGCGGAATGGAGACTTTTATGAAACTATTAAATTGTCATATCGAAAATTTTGGAAAATTATCAGACATTACCATAGATTTTTCCAAAGACTGTGTAGTGCTCAATCGTCCAAATGGATGGGGAAAAAGTACGTTAGTTGCTTTTTTGTGTACCATGTTTTATGGATTTGGCGGTGAGACTAAGCGAAATGGTCTGGAAAATGAACGCCGACGTTATATGCCATGGCAGCAAGGCATCTATGGAGGACAGGTAAGCTTTGATTGGCAGGGCAAGGCTTATCAGGTGGTTCGTACCTTTGGAAATCGGGAGAGGGAGGATACTTTTGCACTGTATGATTTAGAAACGGATTGTTTGAGCAGCCAGTTCAGCAGTGATTTGGGGAAGGAACTATTTTTAATCGATCGAGAATCTTTTTTGAGAACGATTTGTGTCACTCAGAATGATTGTGTGACTCATATGACAGATGGAGTACATGCAAAAGTCGGAAATTTGACTATGTACCAAGATGATATCAATCAGTATGATGTGGTGCAGAAACGATTGAATGATTTATTAAATAGTTTGAGTCCTCAGCGAAAGACAGGTGCTATTTATAAGAAAAAAGAAGAAATTAATTATTTGCAAAGCGAAATAATGCAAAAACAGGTCTTGCAGGAAAACATTCTTCAGGTGAAAGAGGCTTTGGAAGAAAATCAACTCTCTTTGGAATCACGAAAAGAAGGCCAATTGAAAATAAATCAGGAGATGCAGAGTCAGATACGATGCCAGACACAGACGGGAAAAAGTGTTAAAGGGGATAAAAGTAAAATAGGATTATTTCAATTTAACAAGAATATCATCTTGATGGAAGGCTTTATTTTAGGATTGGCGTTGTTAAGTGTTATATTTTGGAGTGTTTGGCTGGGAATTGGAATTGCATTTTTGGGAATTGTGGTTGTATTAATTTGTCTGTGGAGAGCAAAATCAGCAGTGAATCCTTTAGAGAAGAATGATTTAGAGATGGGAGAAAGTTCTGACCTGCTGGATAAACTAAACAAGCAGTTTCAGCAAAATATGGAAGAAATAGAGCAAATAACGAAAAAGCGGGAAGAATTACGCCAGAGACAGATTACACTGCAAAGTGCATGGGAGCGGTTAGAACAAAAAGAGCAGCAGCTAGAATCCAGTCGTGAGATGTTAGCGCAGTTAGAACATAAGTATGAAGTGCTGAGTGACACAAAAAGGTATTTAACCTTGGCGAAAGAGCACTTGTCTGCAGCCTATAAAAATCCGATTATGGAAGGTTTTCTAAAGTATTATCAGTTGATGGCAGGGAACTCAGAGCCGCAGGAATATCGCATGAATACGAATATGGAATTGATGGTTTGGGAGAAGGGAAATCTCCGAGAGTTAAAATATTTCAGTGAGGGTTATCAGGACTTGGCGGGACTGTGTATGCGAATAAGTCTGGTGGAAGCCATGTATCAGAAAGAATCTCCCTTTTTCATTTTTGATGATCCATTTTCTAACCTGGACGATAAAAAATTAGAGGCAGGACAGAGATTATTGAGGGAGCTTTCTAAGCGATATCAAGTAATCTATTTGACCTGCCAGAAGGGAAGAGAATTATAGATATTTCTTAAAACTGTTAAGCTACATTAAGATTTCGTCAAGCCAGTGATTGATGGCACCGCCGATGAACAAAATATTGATGCAGATATTGAGCCATAGAAGCAGCAGGATGATTGTAGTTAAGCTGCCGTACATATAGGAGTAGTTGGAAAATTGCTCCACATAGATGGAAAAAGCAAATGAAAAGATAATCCAGCCAATGGAGGCAATCAGAGCACCAGGAGCTTGCTGAGTAAATGTTTGGCGCTGATAGGGAAAAACAGTGTAGATAATCATAAAAATCAAAGCTAACACGCAAATGGTGATGAAAGAGCGCAGAAAAGTGATTAGAACGTCAAAGTAAGCCAGAAAAGGGAGATAGCTAATGACAATTTCCTGCAAAGTAGTTCCAAACACCATGAAAATCAAGGTCATCAGCAGGGACAGCACAATCAGGAAAGTATAAACCACTGCGATGAGATGATTGACGATATAGTTTCGTTTTACGGGCACATAGTAAATTGAATTGATTCCCAGGATTATTCCGTAAACGCCTTTCGACGCTGACCATAGAGTGGTCAAAGCAGCTACCGATAATAAGGTAGTACTTGATTTATTATACAGTTCGTTGACAATACTGGCAAACATGGGTTGAAAGGTTTCTGGCAAAAATTGAGAGGTTAAATATACTAAGTTTTCTTTGGTGATAGGCAGTATATGAATCAATCCCAAGATAAACATTAAGAGAGGAATCAAAGCCAAAAAAGTAAAAAATGCGGCGTAGGCAGCATAGATTGACCCTTTGGCATTGGTATAATTTTTGACTAGATGGCGAATGGTTTGAATAAATAAGTATATACGGTACATAATCCCTCCAACAATATGTATTATAGACAGAACCAATCATTTTATGCAGCGAGCCACCGTACGTGTCATGGGGGCAAAATGCTTTTTCCCCCAACATCATAGTATGACAATGCCAATCAATATGTGATGATACCAAGACCAAAAACTTGTACATTTTATGTTTGCATGAGAAGGTATCATTGTGGAATTCGTATGTGATTGGTTAAACTGCTAATAATGTAACACAAAACGGAAAAATACACAAATAGATTTTTTTCTCATATATTAGACAATAAGGAAGTAAAAAGGATTCGAACGATGAATCTTTCTTTTTTAATTGGATTATTTTTTCCGTTTTTCATGACCTGCATGGGAGCTGGAGTTGTCATATTTATAGGGAGAAAAATGGCACAGAGTTGGAATCGCTTGTTTCTGGGCTTTGCGGCAGGGGTTATGATTGCAGCGGCTATATGGTCATTGTTGATTCCTGCCATTGATAAGGCAATTGAGTTGGGAAAAATTGGATGGATTCCTGCTGCGGGAGGATTTTTAGGGGGTGGTGTATTTTTTTTGATATTAGATGGGGTAATACCTTATCTAAGGAGAAAAGTAGGTGGAGAATTACAGTGCTGTGACAATAGTAATTGGATGTTGATGACAGCAGTTACTTTGCACAATGTACCGGAAGGAATGGCCGTCGGTTTAGCTTGTGCTTTAGCGAGCTTGGACTTGGGAACAGATGCACGAGTTTTGTCTGCTATTTCTCTGGCGGTGGGCATCGGAATCCAAAATTTTCCAGAAGGTGCGGCTATTTCGCTGCCTTTTTATCAAAAAGGATATCCAAAATTAAAAGCATTTATCATGGGGGTCGCCTCGGGGGCTGTGGAGCCAATAGCGTGCATATTGACGGCCATGGCGGCGAGTTTGATTGAACCAATTCTGCCGTGGATGCTGTCCTTTGCAGCTGGAGCTATGATGTTTGTGGTGGCGGAAGAATTGATACCTGAGAGTTATGGTCAGAAGGAAACCTATATGGGTACTATGGGACTAATGTTAGGATTTACACTGATGATGGTACTTGATGTGGCATTGTCCTAGAGAGGCTGTTGTTTCGCAGCGATTACTCTATTGGATAGCACTTTCATGACATATTTGAAGGTGCTTTCTACATATATTATAGAAATAGTGCGTGTATCAAGACAAAGGATGGCTCCAGAGAAAGAAAGGAGTCTTTTTTGCTTGAACCCTGAATACAGGTTGTTAGGAGGAATCGTATGGAACAGTTTAATGTATATAGGGATATCTCAAATCGAACTGGTGGGGACATTTACATTGGTGTGGTAGGTCCTGTGCGTACTGGAAAATCAACATTTATTAAACGCTTTATGGAATTGGTTGTACTGCCGGAAATGGAAGATATACATAGCAGAGAGAGAGCAAAGGATGAACTTCCCATGTCTGCATCGGGAAAAACAATTACCACCACAGAGCCCAAATTTATCCCAAAAGAGGCAGTCAAAATTAAACTGGATTCGGATATTGAGGTAGGTTTTCGTCTTATTGATTGTGTAGGATTTATGGTAGATGGAGCGGCTGGATTTATGGAGGAGGGTCAGGAGCGCTTGGTACACACACCTTGGTTTGAGTATGAGATTCCCTTCATTCAGGCTGCTGAAGTAGGGACGAGAAAGGTGATTCATGACCACAGTACGATTGGCATGGTAGTGACTACGGATGGCACCATTGGTGAGTTAAAGAGAAATGATTATATTCCTGCCGAAGAAAAGACGGTAGGAGAGTTGAAAAAAATTGGAAAGCCTTTTCTGATTTTGCTTAACAGTGCAAAGCCATACAGTGAAGAGACAATAAAGTTGGCAAAGGAGATGGAAAAAAAGTATGGTGTACAGGTGCAGCCAATTAACTGTGAGCAGATGCGCAAGGAAGATGTGCTCCAGATTATGCAGGAAATACTTTTAGAATTTCCTATCTCAGAAATTCATTTTCATGTGCCAAGATGGACAGAAATTTTGCCGTCGGATCATTGGATGAAAAAAGAGTTGGTAGATATGGCAAGAACAATCCTTAATCAGGTCACATGGATGAAAGATGTAGTTCCAGATAAACTCCAGACAGACTCTGAGTATGTGCGTCAGATTCGTATTAGTGAAAAAAATCTCGCCAATGGCAGCGTATCGCTTGAAGTGATGGTAAAACCTGATTATTATTATCAGATTATCAGTGACTATGCAGGAATAAAAATTGGAGGAGAGTATGAATTGATGCATACCCTATTGACTTTGGCAAAACTTAAAAATGAGTATCAGAAAGTGGAGGAAGCAATGAATAGTGTGAGAGGTCGCGGCTATGGTGTAGTGATGCCATCCAGAGGAGAAATTCAGCTGGAAGAGCCTCAAGTCATTCGTCATGGCGGAAAATATGGGGTAAAGATGCGTGCCAGTGCGCCTTCGATTCATTTGATTCAAAGCAATATCGAGACGGAAATTGCACCGATTGTGGGAAGCGAGCAGCAGGCACAAGATTTGATTCAATATATTAAAAACTCAAAAAATGATAGTGAGGATGCGCTATGGGAGACTAATATTTTTGGAAAGAGCATCGAGCAGATTGTGGAGGATGGTATTCAGGGCAAAATTGCACAGATGACAGATGAGTGCCAGCAGAAACTGCAGGATGCTATGCAGAAGATTATCAATGACTCAAATGGAGGAATGATTTGTTTCATTATCTAACTGAGATGCCTAATGGAAGGATGACTTTATGTGCAAGTGAATGCTATTGTCATCATTTAAGTTGAATGTACGTAATTGCAAAATATTAATTTGCAGTATAAAAACTCGAAAGATGTCACTTTATGGTGGCGTTTTCGAGTTTTTTGTGTTAAACTGATACAGTATACATATCGAGAAAGGAAGGTCAAGTTATGGAATATACGATATGGGAGCTGCTAATATTTTTCTTTGCGTACGCATTTTTGGGATGGGTGATTGAAATCTGTATAGAGGCCTTGAAGACGGGACATCTTTCCAATGCGGGACTTTTTCAGGGACCGATTAGTCCAATATACGGTGTTTCTATGTTATTGATCACTTTATTTTTGCGTAATGTAGAGGGGCATTATGTGTTTCAGTTTGTGGCCTGTGTGACTGTGGTTAATGCGGTGGAGACGATTTCCAATCTCTTGTCAAATCGCCTGATGAATCATAGGATGCAGCTGCATCTTAAGGAGTTCTTTGAAAAAAGGTTTGCACTTGGGACCTTGAAGGGATTGTTGTATGCATTAGCTGTCGGCTGTATTGCAATGTTGGCTTTGAATTTATTAAATCCATTTATTTATATTTTTTGTCATCTTATACCGGAGCTTGTGATTCAGATAATTGGTATTGTGTTAAGTGTAATCTTTGTTTGTGATGTGCTTACCACTTTTTATGTGGTTCACCGTATGAAAAGAGAGTGGAAGTTGGCAAAGGAAGTATCCTCTGGTCTAAGTGAGGCAAGGCAAAATTTAGGAAATCAGATTTATTGTATGTTAAAAAAACATATTTATCGTGTGTATCCTGAATTGGAGGAAAAACTCAATGATAGCCCAGGATTTGGCGTGCCGACAAAGAAAAAATTTGCAGAGGGATTTTCAATACATAAACTATTTTGGATTTTCTTTATTGGCTGTCTGGTGGGTGATTGGATTGAGACAGTATATGTCTGGTGGGTATCAGGTGTGCTGATGAGCCGTTCCAGTTTGATTTATGGTACATTCAGTATTGTCTGGGGGTTTGGTGCAGTATTTTTAACAGTGCTGCTGCAGCCGGTGGCAAAGAAGGATGACCGATATATTTTTTTAGGTGGATTTTTCTTGGGCGGAACTTATGAGTATGTGTGCAGCGTGATTTCAGAGATTGTATTTGGCACGGTCTTTTGGGATTACAGCCACATTCCTCTCAATATCAATGGACGCACTAATGTCTGGTATATGATTGCCTGGGGGGTGCTGAGTGTGATTTGGGTTAAGGTAGTTTATCCGAGAATCAGCAGATTGATTGAAAGGATTCCTCCGATGGTGGGATTAGTTGTCACTTGGGTTTTAATTGTGCTGATGTGTCTGGATATGTTACTGTCAGCGGTGGTTCTGGGAAGATATACTCAAAGACATGAGGGCGCAGTCAGCGAAAATGCAATTGAGTATTTTATCGATTATCATTATCCAGATAGTTTTGTTGAATTTATTTGGCCAAATATGAAGTTCACAGAGGAATGATAATTGCATGTAGAAGTTCAAAATCTTCCTTCACATGGCTAGTCATTATAATGGTTTTTTGAGAGCTGCAGATGGCATCGGCAGCTCTCTTTTTTGTTTCCGTGTCCAGTGCAGTGAATGGTTCATCCAAAAGTAAAATAGGTGCAGGGCAGACAAGCGCTCTTGCAATGGCAACACGGCGCTTCATACCGCCGCTTAGCTGATGACAGGGGCAATTGTGATCTTCTGGAGACAAAAGCATAGAAAGATATTTCATTGCAAGAGTTTGATCAGAACAAACCAAACGCACATTTTCCAGAGGGCTTAAGTCATCAAAGAGGCGATTTTCTTGAAACACATAGGAGTAGGAGGCGGAAGAGATGGTACCGGTATCTGCCGATTCCAAGCCAGCTAAAATGCGCAGAAGTGTGGTTTTTCCAGCTCCTGAGGGCGCAGAAATTCCCAGAATGGCATGTTCTTCTATGGAAAAGGTTACGTCCTTTAAAACCTGTTTTAAAGAATTATTTGAAATATTGTTTAACATAGGTTTCAAAAGATTGCCTGACATCGATCTGGAAGCATCGGTTTGGGAAAAATGTTTGGAAATGCCAGAAATTTTCACAGGGAAGTTCGTTGTTGGATATTGAGGATGACTGTGCATGGGGATGGATGCCTCCAATATCCATTTTAAAAGATGAAAAAGTGTATATTCGGACACTTTTCCAAGCCATAAAATTACAATGCTCCATGCGAACAAAATATCGGTATCAAGATAAATTTTGGAGAGATAAAGCTGTTCCCCGATTGTGCGCTCAGGAATCCCAATCAGCTCAGCGGCGATACCTGCTTTGATAGACATGGAAATAGCTAGTTTAGTGCCGGACAGCAACGCATCCTTAAAAGCAGGACGATAAAGATACCAAAATTGATTCCAGCGAGAAAAGAAAAAGACCTTGCTGACTTCCTTTAATGATTGATCTGTCTGCTGCAGTCCAGTCAAAGTATTCTGATAAATGGGAGGAAAGGACATCAAAAAAGAAATCCAGAGAGAAATTCCGTTGGCGCCATTCCAGATAAGAAGTAATACGATAAAACAGGCAACGGGCAGAGTTTTGGCAATTTGGACAGGAACATCCAAAATGTGCTGTACGATAGGATAGAAATAGCTGATAAAGGCAAAGGAAAAAGCCAAAATAAATGCCAGCAGAAAACCACCGCCAATTTGTCTAATGGAAATTAGAACAGATTGCCAGGTATATCCATCGATGACCAAATTCAGCAGAGCCTTCCCTACAATAGGAGGACTTGGCAGTAAAAGTTTACTGTCCATAAAAAAAGCTGCAATCCACCAGACAGCAATCCAAAATAGAACAATCAATAAGGTTTGTGTGACAAGGTGAATTACAGTTTTTTTCATAGCTAAAATCCTCACATAATTTTGTCAAAAATTTAATAATAAAAACTATCGTCTGGCAGAGTGCCTCCCACTGAACTTGCATCCAGTTTATAAAGCACATTCAAATATCCAGACAGTGCTTCTTTCATTTCGTCGCCAGTGATGGTAACCAAATTGCACTCAGGAATTGCTTTGACAGCAATGGCTTCCTTGGCGATAATTCCATGTTCTACAGCCAGCGCAGCGGTGGACTCTACATCACTCATGGCAGTGGAGGTACTGGCGGCATGTGCTTCAATAAAGGCATCAATGGCTTCTGGATACTGTTCTAAAATTTCATTTCTTACGACAGTTACGCCCGTTACCATGCGGCTGTCATCAGAAAGTTCATCCCATGCATCAGATGCGCTTAACAATACCTGAAGGGATTCGTTTTGCATACAAGCTGCTGTAACAAAAGGCTGCGGCAAAAATCCATAAGCCTCAGGATTTTCTGCTAACACAGCAGCTACTTCAGTGGCCTCGGATTTATACTCTAAAGTAACGGTTGACAAATCAACTTCGGACTGTAAAAGTAAATACTGCAAGGTATAATCAGGGGTAGTTCCTTTTCCAGTTAAATAGATAGTCTTTCCAGCCAAATCAGCAAAGGAGGTCACCGAGGTATCCGCACTGACTAAATACAATACACCAAGGGTGTTAATATCAATTACGGTTAACTCTCCCTCCATCTTATTGTATAGAATACTTGCCACATTGGCAGGAATCAAAGCAATGTCCAATTCTCCTTTTATCATCAATGGAAGAAGCTCATCAGCAGCTGTCGCCATGGTATATTCGTAATTTAATTCCGTCTGCTGCATGAGTGGAAGCAGACCGAGAGAGGTAGGACCCTTTAAAGAGCCAATGCGAAGGGTAACTGGTTCGGCAGAGTTTATTGTATCGGTGGCAGGTTCTGTTGATGAATCTTCTAGTGGCTCTGCTGCAGAGTTTTCTATGGTTGATTCCGTTGTTTCGGCTGTCTTATCGGTATCCTCCTGAGAGACAGCTGGAGTTGTATTTTCATTTGGTGAATTGGAGCAGGCTGTCAGCGAAAAAAGAACGGTCACAGCCAGCAGCAATGTTAAAATTTTTTTCATAAATTAAATCCTTTCGTTTGTTAGAGGCAGAACTCCACCGCCCCTGTGTTTTTTGGGTATTAAGAATAACTAGTTGAAGACTACAAAAGAGGCATGAAGTCCGGAATAGGTGTAGGCACTAAGAGGATATGGGACTTTTTACAGTAGAGTAGCCAGCATGAGTGCCGCTGGTCTTTCAAGTGAGAATACGGAATCGAAAGACCAGCGGAAAGATTTGCTGGCTACAAAAAGAAAAAATTATATATCCTCAGAGTACAGGGATCATGTGTTATACGTTC
The DNA here is from genome assembly GCA_051879015.1 of Lachnospiraceae bacterium. Taxonomy (GTDB): domain Bacteria; phylum Bacillota; class Clostridia; order Lachnospirales; family Lachnospiraceae; genus JBJELF01. The sequence continues at coordinate 75,326 of JBJELF010000005.1, read as the reverse complement.
CAGGCTTCGTGGTCAGTATGCAGTAATTCCTCTGCCAGTTCGGAGCCAGGTGTCTCTAAAAAGTCACGATAGATTGCATGAATCTCTGGATTCTCGTGGCTGAATCGCTTGGCAGCTTTTTTGTCGAGGTCATAGAGAATCGGTGCACGCAGTTCTGCATAGTCAAATCCATCATGAATTGGCTGACCGCCGCCGCCAACACAGCCGCCAGGACAGGCCATCACTTCCACGAAATGATAGGAAACTTCGCGGCGTTTCAATGCCTGAATCAGCTGTCTTGCATTGCCAAGACCGTGAACAACTGCAGTACGGATTTCTGCACCATTGATGTTGTAGGTTGCTTCCTTCCATGGTTTCATTCCGCGAACTGCCTCAAAAGCATCAGCAGGTGGATTCTCTCCAGCTACCATACAATAAGCGGTACGAAGAGCGGCCTCCATAACTCCTCCAGTGGATCCAAAGATAACACCGGCACCAGAGTAAGTGCCAAGAGGAGAATCAAACTCTTCTTCTGGGAAAGCTTCAGGAATGATTGCCTCACCACGAATCAGACGACCTAGTTCACGAGTGGTCAGCACACAGTCCACATCCTGTCCGGCACCAGCCGAATTCATAACTGGAATATCGCACTCTGCTTTTTTGGCGGTACATGGCATAATGGATACGGAGAAAATTTTTGTTGGGTCAATATTCATTTTCTGTGCAAAATATGATTTTACCATGGCACCAAACATCTGCTGAGGTGATTTTGCGGTAGACAGATGTGTTACAATTTCTGGATACTGAGTCTTTGCAAAGCGAACCCAGCCAGGACAGCAGGAAGTAAACATTGGAAACTGATTTAATTCTCCGGCTTTAAACTTCTCCACAAATTCATTTGCTTCTTCCATGATAGTAAGGTCGGCAGCAAAATTGGTGTCAAATACAAAGTCAAATCCCATGTGGCGCAGGGTAGCTGCCAGACGTTTTTCTGTGGCTGCTGCTGGATTCATATGTAAATCTTCACCCCAGGCAGTACGGATGGAAGGAGCCACTTGCACAACTGTGATGATTTCAGGGTTATTTAAGGCGGCGAGGACTTTGTGAATATCATCACGCTCGCGCAGAGCACCCACAGGACAGTGAGTAATACACTGACCGCAGACAGAACAGTTGGCATTTTCAATTTTGCGTCCGTTGGCTACGTTGACGGTGGTGCGGCTTCCTGTGTTGACTACATCCCACACATTCAAGGTCTGAATTTTGTCGCAGACCTGAATACAGCGCATACATTTGATGCATTTTGCATTGTCGCGAATCAGAGGGAAGGACTTATTCCAAGGAGTATGCTCGATATTTTCTTCATAAGGATTAGTAAGGCAGCCCAAATCGTTGGCAATCGTCTGCAAGTTACAATTGCCGCTTCTGACGCAGACTGCACAGCGACAGTCATGCTGGGATAAAATCAACTTTACATTGGTTTTTCTGATATCTCGCACTTTTGGAGAGTTAGTGAAAATCTCCATGCCTTCTTTTACTTCATTGTTGCAGGCGGTAATCAGATGATTTTTTCCCTTCATTTCTACTACGCAGACACGACAGGCTGCGATTTCATTTAAGTCTTTCCAGTAACATAGATGAGGAATATTGATTCCGATGCTGGCGGCAGCGCGCATGATGGTGGTTCCTTCTGGCACGCTGACAGGGCGATTGTTGATTGTCAAATTTACCATTTTTGTAGAATTTACCATATTGCAGCTCTACCTCCCTTAAAGTTTCCATATCCAAAGTGGTCACAGCGCAGGCAGCGATTACATTCCTGGCAAACTTCCTCGTCACTCATACCACATTCAATATGTTCAAAATTTTTCACACGCTCATCTGCCTTGATTTCTGTCAGATTAATACGTCCGGTTGCCGGCTTGTGCTCTAAGTTAGCTGGTGGAATATCGACATCCACGCTGATTAAATGATTGTATCCGAGATAATTGTCGATATTTGCGGCAGCTACTTTTCCGGCAGCGATGGCACGGATAACGGTGGCAGGACCAGTTACGCAGTCACCACCGGCAAAAATACCTGGCAAATCAGGCACATCGCCTTCCGGCATGGCGATAATATTGCCGCGTTTTACAGACATACCTGCTTCCTCGAAAGTACGAGTTTCGATACCCTGTCCAATGGCTACGATGACGATATCACATGGAATGCGAACTTCCTCCTTGGCAGCAGCATCTACACGAGCTCTGCCCCACGCACTGATAGTACCGATAATTTGTGGCTTTGCCCAGAATGCACAGACATTGCCGTTTTCATCCGACTCGATGCGTGACGGTGCATGAAGCTCTAACAACTCACAGCCTTCCTCGAGAGCACCTTCTACTTCCTCTGGAAGAGCAGTCATATCTTCCTTACGTCTGCGGTAAGCGATGATGGATTTCTTAGCGCCAAGACGGACCGCAGAGCGAACACAGTCCATAGCCACATTTCCGCCTCCGACTACCACTACGGTTTTTCCAGTAAAATCAGGCATATTGTCATTTCCAATTTCATTCAGAAGCTCTACAGCAGACATAACTCCTTTGCTGTCCTCTCCTTCCAGTCCAAGTTTTTTGTCGTTGTGGGCTCCGATGGAAACGTACACAGCATCATATTGTTCGCGCAGCTCACGGATGGACACATCAACACCAATCTTAGTATTGTATTTAACTTCAACACCTGTTGCCAAGATACAGTCCAAATCCTCTTGAAGGCGGGCACGGGGGAAACGATAATTAGGAATACCGTAGCGAAGCATACCACCCAGTTTGGATTTCATTTCATATACCACGCATTTATGTCCCATCAGAGACAGGAAGTAGGCAGCACTCAAGCCACTTGGTCCACCTCCGACGATGGCTACACGCTTGCCCGTGGATGGACCACATGCTGGAGGAGGCACGATACCAGCATGGTCAACGGCATAGCGCTTGATCCCACGAATGTTGATGGAAGTATCCATCATATTTCGGCGGCAGCGAGCTTCACAGGGATGTTCACAAATCAAGGCACAGGCGGTAGGGAATGGGTTATCCTTGCGAATCAGACGAACTGCATCTGCATTGCGGCCTTCACGTACCAACGCAATGTATCCAGGAATATCCACACCAGCTGGACAGAGTGCAACGCATGGCACGGGCTGTGTCATATGATAAGTACATTTGTGCTCCTTGATGTGGGAGATATAGTCATCGCGAAATCCCTCTAAACCACGTATAACCATACGAGCTGCCTCATAGCCAATGGCGCAGTCTGCTGAATTGACAATCGTATTTGCCAGATGTTCGATTTCTCCTAAAGTTTCCATTGTGGCTTTGCCGTCCAACACATCCTGAATGAAGTTTGCCAGCTGTCCCAGACCAATACGACAAGGCACACATTTACCACAGGTCTGTGCGTGACATAGACGCAAAAAGTTGAGAGCTAAATCCACAGGACAGATGCCAGGTGGAGAGGCAATAATACGGCGCTCTAAATCTTTGTAAAGATGTTCAACGGTTTGAGTCGCCATACCTTCGGTAGTAATTCTTAGTCTACTCATAAAATCCTCCTTAAAAAAATCCTCCACAGCAAACGCATCTCTTGCGGCATTTGCTGTCATAAATTTATTATAACAAAAAAACAAGAAAAATCTAGTTAAAATCCATAATAAATTACATTTTGTCAGGAAAAAAACAAATAAAAAATGGTAAATTTATACAATAAAAGAACGAAGTTTGGCAATAAAATTTGCCGATTTTTCATAGAAATAGGAACTATATGGAATAATAAAAGAAAAAATAATGATTTTTGACAAAGAATGTGAGGATAATTTCTGAAAGAAAGGAGCGAACATGAAGAAAGTTTAACAATATAGAAGAAAGAGGAGATGTCTTATTTTTAAAGTGATATTTCGTCATCCGCTGATCAATTTCAACACAATTTTGACAGAAGAATGTAAGTTTCCATCAAAAAAAACTAGACTTTAATATATTAACGTGCTATTATAAAGGCGCTGATTGAACCTTAAGTCTGCTGGCAGTTATAGAGAGATTTGTATTTTTCGCAGACAGAAAGCCGCATGCTTTTAAGGTGCAGTGCAGTCGTACTCTGTAAAAGATCGAGTGTGAGATCAAATTGAAAGAAAAGAGGAAACATGTTATGTATGGATATGATGAAATCAAAGCAGTTGACCCAGAACTTTTAGCGGCTATGTCAGATGAGTTAGGCAGACAGCGTGACCATATTGAGTTGATTGCATCAGAAAATTTTGTCAGCCGTGCTGTTATGGCAGCTATGGGAAGTCCACTGACCAACAAGTATGCAGAAGGTTATCCAGGAAAGCGTTATTATGGCGGATGTCAGTATGTGGATGTAGTGGAAGACTTGGCAAGAGAGCGCGCAAAGAAATTGTTTGGCTGTGAGTATGTCAATGTACAGCCTCATTCCGGCGCACAGGCAAATATGGCAGTCTTTTTTGCTGTTCTGCAGCCAGGTGATACCTTTATGGGTATGAATCTGGATCAGGGTGGTCATTTGACTCATGGAAGCCCAGTCAATATGTCTGGAAAGTACTTTAAGGCAGTTCCTTATGGTGTGGATGCGAATGGATTTATTGATTATGATGAGGTTAGAAGAATCGCATTGGAATGCAAGCCAAAGATGATTGTAGCTGGTGCCAGCGCTTATGCGAGAGCGATTGATTTCAAAAAATTCCGTGAAATTGCCGATGAAGTAGGAGCTGTTCTGATGGTGGATATGGCACATATTGCTGGTCTTGTAGCAGCAGGTCTTCACATGAGTCCAATTCCTTATGCAGATGTAGTTACCACCACTACTCATAAAACTTTGCGTGGACCAAGAGGCGGTATGATTCTGTGCAGCGAGGCAATCAATAAAAAATACAATTTCAACAAAGCAATTTTCCCAGGAATTCAGGGTGGTCCTCTGATGCATGTGATTGCGGGAAAGGCAGTATGTTTCCAGGAGGCACTGCAGCCAGAGTTTAAAGTTTATCAGCAGCAAATTATCAACAATGCACAGGCCTTGTCTAAGGGGTTGATGGATCGTGGATTTGATATTGTATCTGGCGGCACGGACAATCATTTGATGCTGGTATCTCTGTTGAATAAGGGAATCACTGGAAAGCAAGCAGAGAAAATTTTGGATACTGCAAATATTACATGCAACAAAAATACCATTCCAAACGATCCAGCGAGTGCTTTTGTCACCAGTGGAATCCGTCTTGGAACTCCAGCGGTTACTTCTCGCGGTATGAAAGAAGCAGATATGGATGTGATTGCGGAAGCTATCTCGTTGGTAGTCAATGATGTTGAAAAAAATCAGGCCGAGGCGATAGCATTGGTTAAGAGTCTGACCGATAAGTATCCATTATATCCAGAGTTTTAAAAAATAGGAAAAGAAAGCTTATGCAGCAGGAGGCTGCCGTGGAAAGCAAGTTTATCTTGTTTCTATGGCAGTTCTTTTGGCGTATTTGGTGAAAAAGAACAGGAGAAAATAGATATGAGAAAAAGCTTGAAAACAATGATGATTGCGTGTGGTCTTTTACTGGCAGTAAGCGGATGTGCAAAGAATAAAGAAAGCGTTACCGTCTATACTGCAGTGGACCAGGTATATGCAGACCAAATTTTTGAACTGTTTGAGGAAAAAACAGGAATTCAGGTGCAGGCGGTATATGATACGGAGGCAAATAAGACAACAGGCTTGACAAACCGAATTATTGCTGAGGAAAAAAATCCTGTCTGTGATGTTTTTTGGAACAATGAGTTTATTCAGACTATTGATTTGGAGAAAAAAGAGCTGTTGGCACCCTATGTGTCGGAGTCAGCGGCAGATATTCCAAAAGCTTACAAGTCAGAGGAAGGATATTGGACTGCTTTCGGCGGGAGAGCCAGAGTACTGTTAGTTAATACTGATTTGTTGTCAGAGGAAGAATATCCGGATAGTATTTATGACTTTGTCGATGGAACCTTTAGCAGAGAACAGCTGGCATTGGCATACCCTATGTTTGGTACAACTCGTACTATGGCGGCGGCTCTTTATGCGGAGTTGGGAGAAAAAGCTGCAAGAGATTATTTTCAGCAGGTAGCCGACAATGGCGTACAGATTGTGGATGGAAATTCTGTAACAAAAGATATGGCTGCGTCAGGACAGGTGGCTGTTGGTTTTACGGACACGGATGATGCTATGGAGGCTATAGAAGATGGTTCACCGGTTGTGATGGTATTTCCAGATCAGGGAGAAGATGGTATAGGGACATTGATTACTCCTGCTACAGCAGCATTGATAAAAGGTGCACCACATGAGAAAAATGCACAGAAATTCATTGATTTTTTGGTATCAAAAGAAGTAGAAGATAAATTGGTTGAGCTTGGCTTTTTTAATGTCACAGTACGAGACTCAGATAGTCAGGGTGGAGTAAAAGGGATGGATTTGAATTTGGAAGAAATTTATAATTATCTAGATATCGCCAGCAAAGATATGGAAGAAATTTTTTCCACTGCAAAATAAAAAATGGATTGGGAGACCATTGGATGGAATAGTCGCCGTCTTCTCTTGCTTGCAAATAGCGTTAAGTTGGGCGGTACCATCAGTATTGTAACTGTTTTGGTTGGGCTGCTGGCTGCCTTGTGGATTCGCAACAGTTTTATGAGAGACAGATGGTATCGCTTTTTCTTTTTGTTATTTCTGCCGATTCCCTACTATATTTATGCACTGGCGTGGATGTATTTGGTGAGAATGCTGTCGGCGTTTATACCGGGACTTCTTCGATACGTCATGCAAGGATTTCCTGCCTGCCTTTTTGTGGAGAGCTTCACATATTTACCCTTTTCTACTCTGTTTGCTCTGCTGGCGTTGGAGAGAGTGGATGAGAGCCGAAAGGAGATGGCACTGCTGTATCATTCTCCTTTTTATGTTCTGCTTCGTATTGAACTCCCAGAAATTCTTCCTTTTTTGGCGGCAGCATCAGGTGGAATCTTTATTTTATCGGTGACAGATTTTTCTGTTCCCTCCATGTTTCAATATAATACCTATAGTTTGGAAATCTTTTCTGTATATAGTCGTACGGGAAATGTGAAAAATGCCTGTATGATGGCAATACCACTCTTTTTATTGCTGCTGCTTCCTGTTAGTTTTCTGGCGCAGGGAGTAAGCAGAATCGGATTTTCACAGCCCAATCAACGAGGCAGATGTTGGCGTTATCCTGTGGGACTTCGGGGGGCAATGCGAGTTGCTTTTGGAGCAGAAGTACTGCAGGTACTGCTTCCTATGGGAGTATTTTGTGTTGAAATGGGCGGCATCAATTATTTCAAGCGCTCGTTTGAGATGATTGGGGAGGAACTGGGTACTTCTCTGCTTGTATCGCTGCTGACAGCATTCATTGGAATTTTATTATCGGCAGTGCCAGCTAAATTTCTAGCAAAACAAAAGGGAATACAGTGGTGGATTATATGTTTGGTTCCGTTGGCTGTTCCAGGATCCCTGTTGGCGATGAGTCTGCTGAGGGCAGTAAATGGATCAATTTTTCATGGTATCACTCAGACAATTTTCTTTCCAGCTATTGGCTGTGCAATTCATTATATGCCCTTATCTTTAATGATATTGGCGGTGGCTATCCGCGACTTGGACCGGAGCAGAGTGGAGATGGCGAGGATAATGGCTGTAAACCGATGGAAATTTTATCAAATCATCTTTGGCATGTTATTGTCAGGCATTTTACAGGCAGCTGGAATTTTGTTTTTTTTGACTTTGGGAGAGGAAGGTATTATGTTGGTTCTGATGCCGCCAGGTCTGGAGGCTGCTTCTGTCAAAATTTATAATTATCTTCACTATGGAGCTTCCGAGTATGTGTCTGGTTTTTGTCTTGTGATTGTGATTATGATTTTTTTGGTGGAGGGAATTGCTGTGGGAGTTCTGCGAAAGAGATGGAGAAAATATGGAAGATAAATTGAGAATACATAATCTTACTAAAAAATTTGGAGAGAAAACAATTTTGCACGAAATTTCGCTCGAATTGGCAGAGGGGGAAACCGTTGTGATAATGGGGAAAAGTGGCAGTGGAAAAACAACGCTTCTCCGTATTTTGGCAGGACTGGATGTAGACTGGGAAGGTGAGATTTATCTAAATAGTCAAAAAATGACAAAGGATCTTTTGCCTCATGAACGGGGAATGGCCATGGTTTTTCAGGAAGCAACTCTGTGGAATCATATGACAGTTTTTCAAAATATTGCTTTCGGTATGAAAAAACGAGATAAAAGAAAAATTAGAGAACTGGCGGAACAATTGAAAATTGAAGAATTACTGCAGCGATATCCAGGGGAGGTATCCGGTGGGCAGGCGGGCAGAGTTTCCTTAGCTAGAGCTCTGGCGGCGGAGAGAGAAATCTTATTGTTGGATGAACCCTTGGCAAATCTTGATGAGGAGACAAAGCAGATTGGTCTGTCAGTGTTAAAAAAATATGCGGCAGAAGGGAAAACAATGATTTATGTTACCCACAGCAAACAGGAGGCAATGAGCTTAAAGGGAAGAACTGTTTTCATGGAGAGCGGACAACTGATAGAATTGAATATGAGTTCTGCAGATTAAAACGATGAGGAAATAGTCAATGAGAAAATGACGAAAGCGTGGGGACAGAAACGATGAGCATCAAGAAATTTGGACAGACAATGATGTATCTGCTTTTTGCGGTATTGGTGTGTGCTGCTTTCTATCTTTCCGGAAAGTTAACCAGTAAATCTCAGGAGAAGAATGAGACACTGGATGGCATTCGGATACTCTGTGAAGATATGGAGATTTCAGCTTTTTTGGTGGCGGAGGGTCAAGTGTGGGTTGGCAGCAGCAATGGAATTTATATTTTTGATGCCAATACTCTGGAAATTATCCGTCAAGTGGAAGATTTAGAGATTATTTATACTTCCGGTATGGCACAAAGCTTAGACGGTACGATATGGGTTGGACATGAGAGTGGTTTGACTGGTTTTTTAAAGGATGGAAGACGCATAGATTTTCACAGCCCTGATTTGCCAAAGGGACGTATTAATACAGTCTGTTTTGATGGCAGTGCTCTTTGGTGCGGTTCTTATCATGGTGCGGCTCGTCTGGAATTGGAAGAAGGACAGTGGAAAGTTGTGCAGACTTATACGCAGCAGGAGGGATTAATCTGTGATTCCGTCAATGTAATCTGTGCTCAGGGCGAAGCAATCTGGTTTGCTTCTTATTTGAATCATGTCAGTGGAGGAATTACGATATGGGAGAGAAATCACATTCAATATTTATCGGTGGAAGATGGACTTCCGCATTTTTATATTACTTCTCTGCTGTCTTTGGATGAAAATACGATGCTGGCTGGTACCGGCTATATGGAGGAAGGTGGTCTGGCTGTAATTGAAAAATCAGAGATGGGATATGAAGTGATTCAGGTTTTTGAAAAAAAGGATGGTATTCCTGGGGAAAAAGTGCGTTATCTATATCGGGACAGTCATGGTTATCTGTGGATTACGACGGAATATGATGGTGTGCTGGTTCTGGATGATACCGAGCATGGACTAACAGCTCCGTTGGAGGGGTTGATTTTGACAAGGCATCAGGGGTTGTCTGATGATGAAATCAAATGCATTGCCCAGACTGATCAATATATTTGGCTGGGCGGAAAATTGGGTTTAACCTTGATTGAGCAGGATAAATTTTTGAAATGGATGGAGGAAAAGGGATGGGAAAAATGAAAATGAATTTTCAGAAGACACTTGCCTTTGATGAGTATGCAGCAGTTTTAAAATCTTATTTATATATCAAGCAAATACCTCATATCAGCGGTTTATGTGCAGGCGGTCTGCTGTCTCGTAATTTGACTGAGAAGGAAATAGAAGAGATTGCTTTGAGGGCAAAAAAGAATCATTTATTTGAACAAGTAGGGGATGAAATTCATATCAGCCATGAAATGATGATGTTTTGCAGTTTGGCGGTCAATGCCAAAACTGTGACGGCCATACATAAGCCCTCCTTTGGGGATACTAGGTTGATTACAGTTTTTCAGGATGCCGGAATGTATGGGGCTGTCATTCAGGATGCAGCACACAATCGCATTTCTCTGTTTGCGGATCGGAATTTGGATTTGATTTACAGTCAGATTGAAAAGGAAATCCACAGAAAAGATATCAATAAAGATTTTTCTGTCAAAAGGCAGCAAAAATTAATCAAAGAAAAGAAACTGGCAAATGGATTTTGTATAAAACAGGAATTTCAGCTGAGTGTAGCAGTTATGGACAATAGAAAGGGAAATCTCCTGAATACATGGACTTACAATGTAGGAAAAACGGAGTATGAATGTCTGGAGGGAGACTTGGAGCATGGTACCATGAGCACGGGTTCCTGTGAGAAGTTGGATGAGACACTCAAGGCACTGTTGGAAAAGCACTGCATTTCCGGAGAAAAACAAAAAAGAGAAGACAGTTATCTTTCTGAGCAGAAGGATGTGGAGCCTTACACCAGATTAAGCTATCAAAAATTAACCTCGGATCCAAATTTCCCCAAGGGAACAGCAGCATTGCTGGCAGTATTTGGAAGAAATCTTTTTCAGACGATAAAAAGTAAATTTGAGTGGAAGCCGCTGATGATTCGGCTTGTGCTGAGCTTGCTTTTGGCAGGGCTGACTGTGTTTGTCAATATGTATGCCATGTGCTATCTCAATGATACTTTCCGGTTGGATTATAACGCTTTTTTGGGAAGTGCAACTCCGTATCTGTTTGTCGGCTCCATTTCCCGAAACAGTGCTTTGAAAGGACTGTCCGTTCTGAATCTCAATGGAGATACCAGATTTTTAGTACTGCCGTTGTATTTACTTTTAAGCTTTCTTGTGACCAGTATGATACAGGTTCTCCTGTCAGGGCGTGGAAAGGAAAGTTTAAAAAATTTTACTCAGTTTCCAATAAAATGGAAATTATATAGTAAGAATGCCACAAAAAAGTTTAAATATTATCTGTGGACCAGCATTTTGGCAGCTGGCCCAGTCAGTCTGATCTTGTTCAATCCATTTACCGTTGTTGTATTGGCTGTAATTTTGCTGTTGTCCGCCATCAAGGGGGACAACAGTCTGCTCGGCGGCATTATAATGATTACAAAAAGTGCGGTTTCTTACAAAAAAGTCCAAATAGGGAAAAAGGATATGCCTCGCTATGCTGATGTGATGCTGCGTATTAGCGCCTTTGGCGCCGCATTACTGCTGTATTCGGGATTAAATCTTCTTGTATGGCATCTGTTCCAATTTCAATTTTGGAGCCGCGTAATTTTCACTGTAGTTTTAATGGTGTTAGGGCTGTTTCAGCTGGGAATTTTAAAGATTGAAAAAGGCAATAAGATTGCTGTACTGTTTCTGTTTGCGGCAGTTGGAAGTGTCCTGATTCTTTTGGCTGGAGGTGATTTGATCTCGCTGGCTGATGATGGAGGATGGTCTGAGTCGGGACGCAATCTGATTGGTCTGATGAACAACAGCGGATTCGGAACGATTATGGCATTTTCTTTGCTGATGGGAGCTGCTGTTTTAGTAGGAGCGTTAACTATTTTTGGAGCTACAATGGCGGTGGCGGCTACGGTGGGAGCTCTGACTGCTGCTGGAGCTGCTGTGTGGAGCAGCACAACTCAGACAGGAAGAGAGACAGCTTATGATTTTATTCAGGGAAAATACAGTCCTTATGGAGGGGATTCGCTGATAGCGACGGGCTTGGACATTGCTATCGGATTTGTTCCGTTTGTAGGAAATGCATGGCAGGTTGTCAGCTGTACGAGGGATGCAACCTATGATTTTTCCAATGGAAATTATTTGGAGGGCACGGTGGAGTTGGTGTTTGCTGGTTTGGGAGCAAAGGGTTTTGCTGATGAGCTTTCCTCGTTGAATAAGCTGCCTCAAAATATTGCCACTGACAGTCAGATGAACAGCAGCTATGATGAGCGTATTAAAAATACACCAAAGGGCAAATGGCAAAATGAATCCGGTGTGTGGGAAGGAGATTTGTCAGATAACTGTACGGGAACCTGGACTGGCAAACGAGGAGAGTCAACCTTTATTCCTTCTAACCAGGATAAAGTAGGGAAATATTTGGATGATGCTGGTGTGGATGGAATCAATTATGTCAATGGTCAGCCTGATTTTTCACCGGTATCGAAAGGAAATGTGAATATTGACAACATGAGTACCAATCGTCTTGGTTCATCGGGTAACTATTCACAGGCAGATGAAGCTTTGGCAAAAATACGAGGAAATGGTACAACGGCGGAGGATGTGAGACAATGGCGCAAAGCGAATAATTATACCTGGCATGAGTGTAATAATATGACTACTATGCAGAAGGTGCCGACCACTGTTAATAGTACCTTCCAACATTTGGGAGGTGTCAGCGAAATAAGACATGCAGAGAATGCAGGAGAGGTTATTCAGAATATTGTTACAAACTCGAATCAGAGTAATGTATACACGGAGAGCCATATGATCAATACTCTGGAGGAATTGCTGAGTCTGTTTGATGATTAAGGTAGGAGGAAAGAAAGAATGCAGGCAGAACAAAAAATAAAATTAAATGTTTGGGGACGAGAGTTTAATATTGATTTGATTTTTCAAAATTATAGCGGACAGGCTCCAGATGAGCTGCAATGGAAAACTTATCAAAATTTTATGAAACAGTTTGATATGCATATGGAGGAAGCTTATCAGGCATTTGAAGGGTACTGTGCAGAACGCTATCCGGAGGAGATTGGAAGTAAGTTTCAAAACATTTTTAAGTATATCATTCCCCGCTTGATTTTTATTGAGGAGGAATTTAATGGAATTTGTTCCATTGGATTTGACTGTTATTTTCGGCTGAATTTGGAAGATAATCTGGTAGCTAAGTTTGAAAATGATATTTTGGTGGAAGTAGGAGATGAGCATATCATAGGATAAGAATGGCAGGTGCTGTCTTCTTTACCGCAATTTTCAGAGCAGGAAAATTCTTTTTGTATTAAATCAAAAACATAAATAAGAAATCTTGCAATCAATTAGAAAAAATTGTATAATTGCTCCGTCAGTGACCAAGCGACGCACTAAGACAAAAAATAAAAAAAGGAGAACTTGTGATGAGAAGAACAAGATGGACTGCTTTTGGATTGGCAGTCATGACAGCACTTACTATTACACTGGGCGGCTGCTCAGGCAACAAGGAAAATGTTGATTCAGAATCAACGGCAAACAGCACAAACAATGTCGCTGGCGATTCTGCATCGAATTCATCCGCAGACAGCGAGGACAACACAACTGATGAAAAGACGTCAGTTACAGTTGGTATTGCACAGGACTTAGATAGTCTTGACCCTCATTTAGCAACGGGGGCAGGAACAAAGGAAGTTTTGTTTAATATTTTTGAGGGCCTCGTAAAGCCAGATTCCAACGGTGATTTATATCCAGCTGTAGCAAGCGATTATACCGTTGCGGAAGATGGAAGTTCAATTGAATTTACCCTGCGTGAGGGTGTTAAGTTTCACAATGGAGAAGAAGTAACAGCAGAGGATGTAAAGTATTCTCTGGAGCGCTGTGCTGGTATGTATGAGGCGGACGGCACCGCATTAGTGACTGGATTTTCCAACTTAGACAGTGTAGAAATTCAGGAAGACGGCACTGTTTTAATAAACTTAAAGACACCTGACACAGAATTTATTACTTATATGACGGTAGCAATTATTCCAGCAGACTATGATGCTCAGACCACCGCACCAATTGGTACGGGCCCATTTGCCTTTGTTTCCAGAAATGAGGGTGACAAAGTTGTACTCAAAAAATTTGATGAGTATTGGGGAACCCCAGCATACTTGGATGAGGTTGTATTCAAGGTTTGTTCCGATTCTGATGCTGTTGTCACCAACTTAAATGGCGGTTCGATTGATATTTACCCTAATTTGACAGCCAGCATGGCAGCTTCCTTAAATGATAATTTTGAGGTATTGGAGGGAACCATGAATTTGGTGCAGGCTTTGTACTTAAACAATGCAGTGGAACCTTTTGATAATGAGAAGGTAAGACAGGCTCTTTGCTATGCAGTGGATGCACAGGAAATCATGGATTTGACATCCGACGGCAAGGGTACAGCAGTGGGAAGCTCTATGTTCCCAGCCTTTGGAAAATATTTTATGCCAGAACTGAGCGAGGCTTATCCTAAGAATGTCGAGAAGGCCAAAGAATTGTTGGCAGAGGCAGGCTATCCGGACGGATTTGATATGACTATCACAGTGCCTTCCAACTATGAGCCTCATATTGAGACTGCACAGGTAATTGTGGAGGAGTTAAAGGCTATCAATGTCAATGCAAGTATTCAGCTGATTGAGTGGGATGCATGGTTGGCAGATGTTTATAGTGAGAGAAATTATGAGAGTACGGTCATTGGTTTGGATGCTTCCACTTTGTCTGCCTCAGCTTTATTAGCTCGTTTTGTGTCAGATAGTTCCAAAAACTTTACCAATTTCTCTGACGAGGCTTATGATATTGCTTTTGCCAATGCGAAGGCAGCAGTAGAGGATGACGAAAAGACTGCATACTATAAGGAATGTTTACAAATTTTGTCTGATCGCGCAGCTAATGTCTATATTCAGGATATGGCAGATTTTGTGGCAATCAGAAGTGATTTGAAAGGATATACATTCTACCCACTGTATGTGATTGATATGTCATTGGTATATATCGAGGAATAATAAATACGGTCAAATATACGGAGTAGATATTATGAAATATTTTTTAAAAAAAACATTGTCGCTTGTGATTTCAATTGTCGTATTAACCCTGTTAACCTTCTTTGCCTTTGAACTAATCCCGGGAAGTCCTGCCCTTTCTATTCTGGGTACGGATGCTACGCCAGAGCGTGTGGCTGCATTGGAGGAATCTATGGGTTTAAATAATCCGTTATTTGAGAGGTATATTCGTTGGGCTGTCGGAATTTTTTCCGGCAGCTTTGGCGATTCTTACACTTATGACAAGCCAGTGACAGAACTTTTGAGAGATAAATTTTCTGTCACGGCGGTCTTGACAGGAATGTCGTTTTTATGGATTGTTCTTTGTTCTATTCCATTAGGAATATTGGCAGCAAGCAAGCATAATAAGGCAGCGGATTATCTGATTACGGTGAGCAGTCAGGTGGCAATGGCGGTGCCTTCTTTTTTGATGGGATTTTTATTTACGTTTTTGTTTGGTATTATTCTTAAATTATTTGTGCCAGGTCAATATGTACCTGCTTCTGAGAATTTAGGAAAATTTTTGTACTATTTAATCTTTCCTTCTATTGCCATTGCTCTGCCGAGAATCGGGCAGACGGTTAAACTGCTGCGAACCTCCCTTCTTCGCGAGATGAAGGCTCTGTATGTGCGAACTGCCTACAGTCGAGGCAATTCTAAAAGCCGTGTTTTGTATGTACATGTGCTTAAAAATGCCATGGTTCCCGTGCTGACCTTTCTTGGAATGATGCTTGCTGAGATTGTAGCGAACAGTATCATTATTGAGCGTGTATTTTCCATTCCTGGTATGGGCAGACTTTTGGTGGATTCCATTGGAAGACGAGATTACCCTGTGGTTGAGGCAATCATTGTGCTCATTGGTGTGTTGGTTATTGTAGTCAATTATTTGGTTGATATTTTGTACCAAAAGTTGGATCCAAGAATTTCTGTGGCTGCCGACAATGATTAAGGGAGGAAAAAAGAACGGATGAAAAAAGACAAACCAATTATCTTTTATATCGGCGCAGCCTTATGTGCGTTGATGGCATTTTTATTTTTGATGAGTTTGGTGTATCTTCCCTATGACCCAGATGCCATGAGTGGCAGCGAAAAATTTATGCCGCCTTCTTTTGCCCACTGGATGGGGACAGATAACTTTGGGCGTGATATTTTTTCTCGTCTGCTGCGTGCGCTGCAGAATAGCTGTCGTATCAGCTTTTTTACGGTGATGGCGGGCGGCGGCATTGGTGTTTTAATTGGTGCTTTGACGGGATATTTTGGTGGTTTCGCCGATGAGCTGCTGATGCGTATCAATGATGTTATAACAGCCTTTCCAAGTGTATTGCTTGCCTTGGTTATTATCAGTTTGTTGGGCACAGGAGAGCGAAATGTAATCTTAGCGCTGGCAATTGTATTTATTCCAAGTTTTGCCCGTGTAACTCGAAGTGAATTTTTAAAGTATCGCAATAAAGATTATGTAAAAAGTGCAAAGCTGGCAGGAGCAAGTCCTTTGCGCATTATCTTTTTTCATATTTTCCCCAATGTGTGTTCAACTTTATTGACTTCCGTACTGATCGGATTAAACAATGCGATTTTGGCGGAAGCAGGTATGAGCTATCTGGGAATCGGTGTGCAGCCTCCTGATGCAAGTTTGGGTTGTATGTTGTCCGATGCTCAGACTTATCTCTATAAAGCTCCTTGGTATATGCTGTTTCCAGCATTGACCATGATTTTACTGTTATTGGGATTGTCCCTGCTGGGTGATTCCAGAAAAGAGCGAAATGCATAGGAAGGAGAAAAAGATGGGAAATTTATTAGAAATACGACAATTGTCCATCGACTTTTATGACCACGGTGCTCCGGAACGTGTAGTGGACAAAGTTTCGATACAAGTGGGCGAGGGAGAAATCGTAGGCATTGTGGGTGAGTCTGGTTCAGGAAAGAGTATGACTGCTCTGGCTGTGACGAGACTTCTATCCGAGTATGCAAAAATTAGTGAAGGAGAAATTTTATTTGACGGAGTCAATGTAGCTGCTATGACGGAAGCAGAGCTGCGAAGCTTACGGGGAGGATCCGTCAGCATGATTTTTCAGGAGCCGATGGTCTCTCTGAATCCCGTGATGAAGATTGGACCTCAGGTTGAGGAGGAATTACTGATTCATACAAAACTCAATCCAAAGGAGCGCAAAGAACAGGCATTGGCAGCATTGCGCGATGCAGAGCTTCCGGACCCCGAGCGAGTTTACAACAGTTATCCTCATGAACTTTCCGGTGGCATGAGGCAGCGTGCCATGATTGCGGCAGCGATTGCCAATCATCCTAAATTTTTGATTGCCGATGAGCCTACCACTGCTCTCGATGTCACGATTCAGAAGCAAATATTAGAGTTGCTGAAAAAATTGTCAGTAAAATACAACATTGCTGTTTTGTTTATCTCCCATGATTTAGCGGTTGTTCGCCAGCTTTGCAGCAGAGTGGTTGTTATGCAGCAGGGCAGAGTGGTCGAGCAGGGAGAGATTCAGGAGATTTTTCACCATCCAAGAGAGGAGTATACCAAAAAGCTTCTGGCATCCATACCCAATCATGAGACCAAAACGGTGGTCATGGAGAAACCGGGAGAGCCAATTTTAACCTTGAACCATGTCAGCTCCTATTATCGTGAGAAGCAGGGCATATTGGGAAAAGTGGAGAATCATTCTGTGTTGAAAGATATTTCCTTCTCTCTGTATGAGGGAGAAAGTCTTGGGCTGGTGGGTGAGAGTGGATGCGGAAAGACAACTCTCTCCAAAGTAATTTTAGGGTTAGTTAAAACCTATGAGGGAGAAGTCATTCATCATTCAGCTCTTCCGCAGATGATTTTTCAGGACCCATTCTCTGCTCTCAATCCGATGAAGAAAATTGGATGGATTCTGCAGGAGCCGCTGCGTATCCAGGGAAAGTTAAATCCGAAGGAGCGTTATGAGAAGGCAGTCAATATGCTGAAAAATGTCGGTCTTGATGAGGAGTATATGAAGCGATATCCAGGTGAACTTTCAGGAGGTCAGCGTCAGCGTGTCAGTATTGCCTTGGCACTGATGCTGGATTCCAAGCTCATCATCGCTGATGAGCCAGTGTCGGCGCTTGATGTGACTGTGCAGGCTCAGATTATGGAGCTGCTCAATCGGCTGCGCGCTGAAAAAAAGCTGTCTTATCTGTTCATTTCCCATGATTTGGATGTGATTTATCAGATGTGTGACCGTGCGATGGTGATGAAGGATGGGCAAATTGTAGAGACGGGCACTGTGGAGGAATTATTTTCTAATCCTCAGCATGAGTATACAAAAAAATTGCTGGAAGCACTGCATTGAGGACTGGTGGGCTGATATTGTTTGGACTGTATAATTGTAAAAATCATCAAAGCAGCGGAAGAACCAACAGGAGAGGATAAAGATATTATGTCAATTCTACGAGCATTAGAGGAACAGATAGATTGGGGAACCCCGAAAACAAAGGAGGCAGCGCAGTTTGCCAAATATTATCATAAGGGACAGACAAGAAAAGAATTTGGCGGAACGGTGGATTATTTTTGGGGGCATGTCTATCAGGTATATCGTATTTTATATAAGCAAATTGGCGTGCAGGAAGAGACGGTGCTAGTGAGTGCGCTGCTGCATGATGTTTTGGAGGATACGGATTGTCCAAGAAAACTGATACAGGAAAAATTTGGTAAAGCTGTTTTGGAAAATGTAGAGTATTTGACGAAAAGCAAAGGGCAGAATTTTTCAGCGTATGCAAAAAAGTTGATGACGGAGGGAAAGTCTGCAGTAATTTTAATAAAATTGGCAGACCGATATCACAATCTGACTACGATTCTGCGCTTGGATGACAATCATGATAATAATGCCTGGATTCAGAAAAAAGTAAGGCAGACGGAAAAGGATATTTTATATTATATTCCGGAAGTATTAGTGCGTTTTGAGCAGCAGGGAGATATCAAATGGCAGCAAGAGATTCAAGAGTTATATGAGCTGGTCAAAAAGCAGAATGAGTATGTGAGGCAGGAAGTCAAAAAGCGGGAATTATAAATGGGGAGTATTACATTCAAAAATGCAATACTACATTTAAAAATGAAATTTAAGCTTGTAGAAAGAGGTAAACTTTGGTATAATGGAGGACAGAAAACAGATGGTTCATCTGTTTTACGATTTATTTCATTATTTAAGAGGAGGATAATAACATGAGCAATATTGATACTATGTCAGCAAATGCGATTCGTATTTTGGCAGCAGATGCTGTTCAGAAAGCAAAGTCTGGACATCCAGGATTGCCGCTTGGCTGTGCATCTGTAGCATATGAATTGTGGGGCAAGCACATGAAGCACAATCCAAAGAATCCACAATGGCCAGATAGAGACCGTTTTATTCTTTCCGGTGGACATGGCTCCACATTACTTTATTCTTTGTTGCATTTATTTGAATATGGTTTGACAAAAGAGGATTTGATGCAGTTTAGACAGCTCGACTCCTTGACGCCAGGACATCCAGAATATCGTCATACCGTTGGTGTAGAAGCTACTACAGGTCCTTTGGGAGCAGGTATGGGTATGGCAGTTGGTATGGCTATGGCAGAAGCACATTTGGCTGCTGTATTTAACAAGGAAGGATATCCTGTAGTTGATCACTATACTTATGTATTGGGCGGAGATGGATGTATGATGGAGGGTATTTCCTCTGAGGCATTTTCTTTGGCTGGTACTTTGGGATTGTCCAAATTAATTGTAATTTATGACTCCAACCGCATTTCAATCGAAGGTTCTACTGACATTGCCTTCACAGAGGATGTACAAAAGAGAGTAGAAGCTTTCGGATTCCAGACCCTGGTTGTAGAAGATGGAAACAATTTGGAAGAAATTGGTGCTGCGATTGAGGCTGCAAAGGCTGATACCACCCGTCCATCTTTCATCACAGTAAAGACTCAAATTGGTTATGGCTGTCCTGCAAAGCAGGGTAAGGCAAGTGCTCATGGTGAGCCTTTGGGACCAGATAATATCACTGCTATGAAAGAATTTTTGGAGTGGCCAAGCCAGGAGCCATTCTATGTGCCAGATGAAGTATATGCAAACTATCACAGCTTGGTAGAAGGCATGGCTGGTGCAGAAGATGCATGGAATCAGATGTTTGCTGAGTACAGCGAGAAGTATCCAGAAATGAGAGCAAAGTGGGATTTGTATCATGATGAGGATGCTCCAGAGAAGTTGTTGGATACTCCAGATTTCTGGAAGTATGAGGACAAGCCAGATGCAACCAGAAGCCTTTCTGGAAAGCAGATCAACAAGATTAAGGATTTGGTTCCAAACTTAATCGGTGGTGCTGCTGATTTGGCTCCATCCACCAAGACCTATATGAATGGTATGGGAGACTTCAGCAAAGATAACTATGCTGGACGCAATCTGCATTTTGGTGTGCGTGAGCTTGCTATGACCGCTATCGGAAATGGTATTATGCTTCACGGCGGACTTCGTGCATTTGTATCCACCTTCTTTGTATTCTCTGATTACACCAAGCCAATGGCAAGATTGTCCTCCATCATGGGTGTTCCATTGACCTTCGTATTCACTCACGACAGTATCGGTGTTGGTGAGGATGGTCCTACTCATGAGCCAATTGAGCAGTTGGCACAGTTTAGAGCAATGCCAAACATTAATGTCATTCGTCCTGCTGATGCAACTGAGACCGCAGCTGCTTGGTACAGCGCAATGACCTCCAAGCGCACTCCTACTGCATTGGTATTGACCAGACAGAATCTGCCACAGTATGCAAACTCTTCCAAGGAAGCTTTGAAGGGTGCTTATATTTTGGAAGATTCCACGAAGGAAACTCCAGATGCCATCATCATTGCTTCTGGTTCTGAAGTTGAGTTGGCAGTTGGTGCTAAGGCAGAGCTTGCTAAGGAAGGCATTGATGTCAGAGTGGTAAGTATGCCATGTATGGATATTTTTGAGCAGCAGTCTCCAGAGTACAAGGAGTCTGTACTTCCAAAGAAAGTACGTGCCCGCGTTGCTGTTGAGGCTTTGATTGACTTTGGTTGGGGCAAGTATGTTGGTCTTGACGGAGCAACTGTTACAATGAAGTCCTTTGGTGCAAGTGCTCCAGCTGGTACTCTGTTCAAGAAGTTCGGCTTTACTGTTGAGAATGTAGTTGCTACTGTAAAGAGCGTATTATAATGATACCAGGGTTAAAAGGCATTTTGAACTTAATATCGTTCATATGAGTCATTCAAACTTTCCACCCCGATTGCTTTTGATGAAAAAGTAATCGGGATATGGGAAGTTTGAATTGTTTTAACAGCTATTTAGCTGATAGTAGGAGAAAAAATGCGAAAGTTATTGAGGGGACAGAAAAAAATAGAGGCGGAACAGGCAAATCAAAATGTTGTGGATGTGCTGTATCTACTTCGATGTATTTTAAATGATGTTAGTCCAGAAATTTCCTATATAAAAAAAATGAGATTGGAGGAGATTTATCGCTCCTCCCGTCGGCATAGTATCGAGGCAATGACGTATTTGGCGTTGAATTCGGTAGGGAAGCCATTGATAGAGTATATTAAACTCAACTCTCAGGAGGAGCTTTGGAAAAAATGGGGCGAGGCCATGAGAAAGTCTATGGTGCGAAATTTGCAGTTGGATATCGGACGAGCAGAGATTTGTAACTATATGGAGAGTATAGGATGTTGGTATATGCCGCTCAAAGGTATCATTTTGAAGGAATTATATCCATCAGATGGCATGAGGCAGATGGGAGACAATGATATTCTGTTTGATGAAGCCTTTCGCAGTCAAATTCGAGATTGGTTTATCGAACAAAATTATGAAGTTGGAGAATATCAAGAAAATAGTAATCATGATGCCTATTGGAGAAGTGCAGGAAATCATTATGAGATGCATAAAACGCTAGTTCCAGAGGTATATACAGTATGGTATGATTATTATAAAAATATCAAGGAAAAACTGCTTCCGATGGAGGGCACCCATTATGGCTATCAATTTACAGATGAGGATTTTTATGTCTTTATGGTAGTTCATGCATATAAACATTATAAGAATGGCGGAATCGGTTTTAGAGCTTTGACTGATTTCTATGTTTACATAAAAGAAAAAGGAAGTTCTTTGAACTGGTCATATATTGAACAGGAATGTACAAAGTTAGATATTGCAAAATTTGAGGCAGAACTTCGTCTCCTTGCTTATAAGGTACTTTGCCCAAAAAAGTCAACTGCACTGTCCTTGAACGAGGAAGAATTGCAGATTCTTGAATATATTGTAGACTCGGGCACTTATGGAACAATAACACATAGTATGCTCAACCAAGTGAAAAAGCAATTTGATGAAAAGCCAACCTTTGGAAAAAAAGTTTTTTATATGATACGGCGAATTTTCACATCTCCTGATATAATCAAAAAAAATTATGAGATATGCAACAAATATCCAATCTTCATTCCAATTGGTTATATCGCAAGAATTTTTAGAGGATTGTTTTCTAAAAATGTTCGATTGGAGGTTGGGGCTATATTGAAAGTGAAGCAGAAGAAAAAGGGAGACAAAGAATGACAATACGTTTAGCGGAACATAATTATACCATTGAGAATAAGTTCTCTTTTGTAGAAAAACTTTGTCAGGATTATGTAGTTGAGCCAGACAGCACTGCAACTGTTATTTCGATATCAGAAGAAGAAATTTATGGAGAATATGTGTGTGGTCTTAATCAAGACCAAAAGATATTGAGTGCCCCTGGTTATTTGGAGTCATTGGCTGTCTATCGAAAGATTTGTGAGGATATTATCAAGGACGATGTAATATTATTTCATTGTTCTGCTATTGCGATGGATGGCAAAGCTTATCTGTTTACTGCACCGAGCGGTACGGGAAAGAGTACTCATACGCGATTGTGGCGTGAATATTTTAATAAGAAAAATTCCTGTGATAATTTGCATAGAGTGATTATGATTAATGATGATAAACCATTACTTGCGGTGCGCTCGGAAGAAGTACTGGTTTATGGGACACCTTACAGTGGCAAGGACAGTACCCTTCATACGAATACTTCCGAAAAGGTAGCGGGAATTATAATATTACATCAGGCACCAGAAAATCATATTGAGAGATTGACTGCAGAGCAGGCTTATCCGATGTTATTAAATCAGACTTATCGTTCAAAACGGCCA
Source organism: Lachnospiraceae bacterium (assembly GCA_051879015.1). Taxonomy (GTDB): domain Bacteria; phylum Bacillota; class Clostridia; order Lachnospirales; family Lachnospiraceae; genus JBJELF01. The sequence goes on along the minus strand of JBJELF010000005.1, from coordinate 52,384 downwards.
GAAAATTTAATTAAGATATTGGATTTGGTACATATTCTTTCAAAGCTGCCGGTATTTTCACTGGGATGTACAATTTCCAGAGAGGCCGTGGAGATGGCCTATAAGGCATTAAGTTGTGTTGATGGGTCATAGAATCAAAATGCCTTTTACCATCAACATCATATAAAAATAAAAAAAGAAAGGAAGAAAAAATGAAATTAAAAAAAGGATTTGTGCTGCATGATATAGGTAAGCAGCATATTATGGTAGCTTCAGGGGAAGTGGCTGGATTGTTAAATGGCATGGTTTATAATAATGAAACCGCTAATTTTATTTATCATCAGTTAATGCAGGATACGACAGAAGAAAAAATTTTAGAGGCAATGTGCCAAAAATATGATGCACCTAAAAATGTCATGAAGGCAGATCTTCATCGAATAATCGAACAGGCTCGTCAGGAAGGCTTTTTGGATGAGTGAATTAGATAGTATAAAGACTACAGCTGCAGGAAAGCATCTAATTACATTAGCGGAGCATTTAAAGTCAGGAAAGCCAGTGGTCACAATGACAACTGGGGTCAGTATGGAACCGTTGCTGTATGCCAATAAAACTCATGTGGTAATTGAGCCAGTAAAGCAGGAATTAAAAGAAAATGACATTGTTCTTTGGCAGAGCGCAAAAAATCAATATATACTTCATCGAATTATTCGAGTAGAAAAAGATTTTTATATTACAAGGGGTGACAATTGTATCACGACGGAGCGAGTGCCGAAGCAAGCTGCGCTGGGAGTAGTAGTACAAATTTATCGAAATGGAAAGACCATTCACATGACAGACAAGGGATATTTGTTTTATGTATATTTATGGAGATGTCTGGATCCTGTAAGGATTACAGGAAAAAAAGGATTCTATAGAGTACGAGGCGATATTGGTAAAGTGCTTCGATGGATTAAATAAAAGTTTTTGCAGCGATAATATTAGAGAAGATAGGAATTTCTGTAAAAAAGAATTGTTGACAAAATATCTGTAGTTGTAAGAAATATATAAAAATTAGGCAAAAAGTTAATGAAAGCAGAAAAATGCTTAATTTATTTAACTGATTATTTAAATAATACACAAACAATTGAAAAAATATATTGAAAAATTAAACAAAATGTTGTACACTGAAACTATCATGGAAAAAGGAGGAATTTCTATATGAGAAGAAGGAAGCAAGTAGCGGCTATGTTCACTGCTGCGGCCATGGTGGTTTTGAGTGTGTTTGGGAATTATGCACCACCAATGACCGCTTTGGCAGAAGGGGAAACTCAGGTGACGGATGCGGATTTGGACGATTTGTTCAATGAGATATCCTATTCCAGAGATTCGGTACATGATCCATCTATCGTGGTGGACAATTCCAGTGGAACAAAAACTTACTATGTATTTGGTTCTCACATGGGTGTATCCAAGACGACGGATTTGATGAACTGGACGAATGTCACTGGAGAAAAAGAGGATAGTACTCTGTTTGGAAAGATTGTTTCGTCTGAATCAGAAGCACAGTCGGATGCCGATTCTACAGATACAATTGTACCTGTATCCTACAAGGAAGCATTTACAGATAATGCTTATAAGGGAACTGTGACAATCCTGGTGGATGGCGTAGAGACAGAGGTGGAGTTTGGCACTTATAATGCCAGCGAGTGGAACACAGCACTCTCTGGTTACACGGTGCAGGGCAATATGTGGGCGCCCGATGTAATTTATAATCCGACTATGGAAAAATGGTGTATGTATCTCAGCCTGAACGGCTCAACTTGGAACTCTGTTATTATTCTCTTGACAGCAGATTCCATTGAAGGACCCTATGTATATCAGGGACCAATTATCTACTCTGGTTTTAATGGAAACAATACAGATATCATTACCTACGATAAGACGGATTTATCTCTGGTTTATCCTGGAATCACAGATATTCCAGGTAAGTACAAGGTGGGTAACAGCTGGGGAACACTGTATCCACATGCGATTGACCCATGCGTGTCTTACGATGAAGCCGGAAATTTATGGATGACTTACGGTTCTTGGTCTGGCGGTATCTATATCATTGAGTTGGATGAGAAGACTGGTCTTCGTGATTATACGGTGACTTATCCGGATGTGAATGTGGGACAGGCAAGCTGCAGTTCTGATGCTTACTTTGGAACAAAGATTGCTGGTGGTGCTTATGTATCTGGTGAGGGTTCTTATATTGAGAAGATTGGAAACTATTGGTATTTATTCATGTCCTATGGATTTTACTCACCAGATGGTGGATACGAGATGCGTGTATTTCGCTCTGAAAATATCAATGGACCTTATGTAGATGGTTCTGGTCAGAGCGCATGTTACAGCAAGTATGAGATGAATTATGGTGTGAATGGTACGAAGCGTGGCGAGAAGCTGATGAGTGGCTACCAGTGGGATACGATGGATTTGGGAGAAATTTCACAGGGACATAATTCTGCTTTTGTGGATGATAATGGAAATGCGTATGTTATTTATCATACCAAGTTTAATGATGGCACTGCAGGACATCAGTTGCGTGTACATCAGCTTTATATCAATGAGGATGGATGGCTGACGGTGGCTCCTTATGAGTATTCTGGTGAGACAATCAATGACAGTACATTGGCAAGTACCACATGGGAGATTGATGATATTGTAGGGGATTATCAGGTCATTATTCATAAGTATGGCATGGACTATGAAAATCTCGAGAAAGTTCTTCCTTCTGATATTGTATTACATACAGATGGCAGTATCAGTGGAGATTACACAGGAAGTTGGGAGATTACCACAGGAAGTTATGTCAATATTACATTGGGTGAAGTAACTTATAAAGGCGAATTGGTTGAGCAGACGGTAGATGGTTTTGGAATAAAGACTCTATGCTTTACCGCAGCATCCTCTTCTGGTGTCAATGTATGGGGAAGCAAATCCGTAGATGCGAGTGCAGCCATTGCCTATACAAGAAATCAGTTGAATTTGCAGAATGCAGCAGCGATTTTCCCAATTAGCGGGAATGTATTTGATAATGTTACATTGCCTACAAAGGGATATTTGGGAGCAACGGTTACCTGGTCAAGCAGTAATGAAGCAGTATTATCTTCAGAGGGCGTTGTTACTGTGCCAGATAACGATACCGAGGTTTCTATGACTTGTACCGTGTCAAAAGATGGTTCTTACTATGAAAAAGTTTATGATGTAATTGTAATGGGTATCAATTCCCACAATGGCGATACGGAGACTGGCAAGGTCGCTCTGTTTGAATTTGAAGACAGTTATGTGGATTCGATTAACAGTATTGAGGGAAGTGTAGTGACGCAAGAAAATGCAACTGCACCATCGATTAAGACAGATAGTGCCGTTCACAGTAAGGTAGTGCAGATAAACTTTGGATATAATGATGCTGGTACAAGCAATTATATTTCTATTCCAAATCCATTAAAAGGAAATACTACTAATGAAGCAACCATTTCTTTGCTTGTAAAAAGAGGAGACACGGATGTCTGGGATGCTCTTTGGGGTATTGTAGATGCAGATTCTAGTGACGGCATAGAAGGAAGATTATATTTGACACCAAATGCTTATCTAGGATTTAATGGCACTGGTGGATGGTTTGACGCAAATCATGCAAGTACAGTGACTAATGCCATTCCAGTTTCTGAATGGAGTTTGGTAACGGTTGCATTAGATTCTAAGGGATATGATATCTATGTCGATGGTGCATTAAAATACACAGAGACATACAACAATACCTTTGGTTCAAGTGAGGATTTTGCAAGCTATCAGAGTGTCATGAATTTGATTGCCTCGGCGGATGACTTCTATTTAGGTTATGGTTCCTGGTGGGGTTCTGCTCCATTCCGCGCAGATGATTTGACTTTCTATAGTCGTGTTTTGAGTGAGAATGATGTAGCAAAACTGTATGAGGATTTCCAGAAAAAGATGAATCCGACCACTACCGAGACATTGAATAAAACGGAAACTACCGTATATTCAGACAACGATTTGACCGTGGGAAGTAAGACAGACGGTGTTATCGACACGATGGTTTGGTATGATTACACTAAGTTTTACGGTGTACAGGCCAGCGGCGATTTCAGTGTAAATTGGAAGTTCACCAATGAGGGCGGAACTAGTAATTGGCTTCATTATATTATTTCTGTAACAACCGATTTAGCGCGTACGGCTGCATCAG
>JBJELF010000005.1:1622-48080 GCA_051879015.1 Lachnospiraceae bacterium | reverse complement strand
TCTCGGCAGTGATTTTGGGTTCTGATAACAATACTTATCATTATACTGCTAAGGTTGAGGGTGCGCCTACGGAAGATATGAAAGTATACCTTGGTGGAGAAAACTGCTACTTGGATGTAAGTGAGTATTCGATTAAGCTTATCACAAAGGAGACACAGGAGGTACCTGATACGCCAGTCGTTCCAGAGGAAACAGACCGTACATTAGATGAAGTCAATGCATTGAGAACCTACTTTAATGATTTTGAGCAGGGAGCAGGTGATGCCACAGTTGTAGGAAGTGGAACATTTGAGCAGAGCGAAAATGCAGTTCATGGTCAGGTTTATCACAATGCAACGGGAGGACAGGCAATTCGCACAAATTATCTGTTACTGCCAGAGGATACGATTAAGAACGCAACCAGTACAGGAAGCAAGGAAATGAGTGTTGGCTTCTGGGTGAATGTGGCAGATGCAGACGGTTATTTCTTTACACCATTGTTCAGTGCATATGGAAGTGCACCAGTAAATGGTGAAAACACTTGGCCAATGTTTATCTTACAGTCCCGTTTGCTTGCTCAGGTCAACTGTGCAGGTTGGACTGATTGCACTGATGTAGACAATGTAGCGGGTGCAAACAAAATAAGTACTGAATGGCTGGATGATAAGGAATGGCATTACTACACAGCTACTATCACCACAGAATCCGTTAAGATTTATGTGGATGGTGTGGTACAAAATGAGTGGTCTTTGGATTCCACGGATGGACATACGGTAGCAGGTTTATTCAGTAATGGAGCAGATTTGACGTATGTATGCCTTGGTGGAAATCAGGCATGGAATTGGGGTGATGTAGATGCATCGTATCAGTTTGATGATGTTGCATTATATTCTACTGCCCTTAGTTCAAAGGAAATTGCAAAAATCATGGAGGCTAAGGCTGAGACACCAGTGCATGTGCATGACTTGGAATATCATGGAGAAAAGGCTGCCACCTGTACCGAAGAAGGAAATATTGCGTACTGGACTTGTACAGGATGTGATAAGGTATTCAGCGATGAGGCAGGAACCACAGAAATTACAATGGAAGATACAATCGTAGCAGCATCTGGACATAATTTAGTTCATTATGAGGCAAAGGACGCTACCAGCACGGAAGAAGGAAATATTGAGTATTGGGAATGTCAGACCTGTAATATGGTATTTACGGATGCAGAGGGACAGAATGCGACTGCAAAAGGCAATGTTATCATTGGAAAGACCATTGATATTACAGTAATGTGCAACACGGAGGGTTATAGTTTCACTATCAATGGTGAATCTTGTACAGCAGAAACAACAAAGAGTTATGCACAGGGTACTAAGATAACATTAAAGGTAGCAGATGCAGAGTATTTCGTTTACTGGCAGGATGTTTCCAGTGGTTTGATTTTGGGCACATCAACAAGTTATACGTTTACAGTTTCCAACAAGATTTCTATTGAGGCGGTTTACAACATTCCGACGGAGGAGAAGACGAGAGTTACTTGGATTTCTGCTTATGACCAGATTATCCAAACTGGTGAGTATTCTGCCGATGATGAGATTGCGGAACCAGCGGTTCCAGATCGACAGGGCTATGAAAATGGCAGATGGGATTTGAGTGTTGAGGAGATTGGAGAACAGATTCAAAATGGTACGAAAGAGATTACTGTAAAAGCAGAATATGACTTAATTCCAGAGACTTACAAGATTACTGTTATTAATGGTACGGGCAGCGGTACTTATAATCAGAATGCGATTGTGACCGCTCGAGCAAATGCAGCAGAGAGTGGAAAGAAGTTTTCTCATTGGGCGAAGGAAACAGAAAGTGGTACTGTTTTAAGCTATAACGAGAGCTATTCGTTCTATGCGATTGAGGATATTACGGTGGTAGCTGTGTATGTAGAGGAGGAGCAGAAGGTAGAGGCAGTGGGAACTGCTGAAATCCTTCAGGTATATCAGCCAGCATCCAATAAATTGTCTTTCGTAGCAATGCTGACGGTACCAGAGGGATGTACCATGACCTATGCCGGTATTGTGGCGACTAGTGATAGTCAAAAGGCTGAAAATTTGACAGCAGCCAATGCGGATTATGTGCGCGGAGGTACAGGAAGTGCCATAGCTTCGTATCGCGGTTATAAGTATACATGGACCAAGGGTAATGTCACAGATACACAGACATGGTATGTAAGGGCTTATCTGGTCTACACGGATAAAGAGGGAGTTTCTCATACGGTATATGGAAATCTCGTTGAAGGACAATTAAGCAATTAGCGTAAGCAAAATGGAACTCTTCTATCAAAATGGAATAGTTGCGGATTTTAATTCATTGATTTATAGCGCAGCTGCTTTGTTGAAATGGTAGCATGGGTGTTTATTATGAAGAGTAAACTTAGAATGGAGGTGATAGGGATGAGAAAAGAACAGTATGAGACACCAAGTGTGGATATTATTTATTTTGAAACAGAAGATGTCATTACAACATCTGGAATTGGTGATGACATTGGTGATGGTGGAAACGAGGATTGAGATTGATTCATAAAATTGATAGTTAGCCATCGGGCAGACAGAGAAGGTTGCTGTCTGCCCCTTTTTTATGTGTGCGCCTCTGTAGAATAAATGTTGCTAAAGTGATGTAGGGCAGTATAGTGAGTAGTTAGGAAAAATTTTCATTTCTATTCGATTATGTATGTCTAGGTGGGACGGATAATCAATCATGTGGTATGCGAAACAACACAGAAGGTAGTGAAACACTTTCGTCATTCAATTGATTCAATAAGCGAGGATAAAAAGACAATGAGAAATAAGAGTGTACTTGCTTTTTTAAATAAGATATCAGGACAAACAAAGATTAATATGGGTTTACTCATATTGTTGCAGATGCTATTAGGTATCATGGGTATTTGTTATGCCTTATTTTTGAGAGAGATTATCAATGAAGCAGTAGATGGAAATAGAAACGGATTTTTTATGGCAGTATTTCGTTTTCTAGCCTTGATTGGTCTGCGATTACTGTTTCGAGCGTTGGTTCGGTTTTTGGAGGAGGAAACTCGTTCTACTTTGGAAAATCGCCTGAAGGAGCAGCTGTTTTCTTCTCTTCTCTATAAAGAATTTGCCTCCGTGTCGGCGACTCATTCTGGAGAGTGGATGCATCGTTTGACTTCGGATACGGTGGTAGTGGCAAATGGAATGACAGAAATTTTACCTCGCTTGGGTGGGATGGCGGTTAAGTTAGTGGGAGCCGTGATTATGATTATTCTTCTGGAACCTAGATTTTGCTATTTATTGGTGCCAGTGGGAATGGGACTGCTCGTCTTCTCGACTTCTTTTCGCAGGATTATGAAGAAATTACATAAAAATGTGCAGGAGAAAGATGGAAAATTACGTGTCTTTTTGCAGGAAATGCTGAGCAGTATGTTAGTGCTTCGTTCCTTTGCAATTGAAGATCGAATTGAGATAGAGGCAAAGGAGAAGATGGAGCTGCATAAGCAAGCCAGAATGAAGCGAAATCATTTCTCAAATATATGCAACCTAGGATTTGGCATTATCATGGATGGAGCTTATGTATTGGGAGCTTTCTTCTGTGGATATGGTATTTTGACGCAGACCATGAGTTATGGTACCTTTACAGCAGTGCTGCAGCTCATTGGACAGGTTCAGAGTCCCTTTGCCAATATCAGTGGTTTTTTACCTCGCTATTATGCTATGATTGCTAGTGCAGAGCGTTTAATGGAAGCAGAGATATTGGAAAATGCAAAGGAAGATGGGAGTTACACTTTTGGGGAAATACAATTTTTCTATGATAATCAATTCCAAAGAATTGGTCTGCGCAATGCATGTTTTACTTATTTACCCCCAACACAGAGTATAGGAGAAGAAAAAAAGCAGCAGAAGATGCCGATTGTCTTGAAGGAAATTAATTTGGAATTGCGAAAGGGAGAATATATTTCTTTTATAGGACCTTCTGGTTGTGGGAAAAGTACGGTGTTAAAAGTGATGATGTGTCTGTATCCTCTGGACAGTGGTGAACGGTACTTGGCAACGGAAGAAGGCGAACAGCCTTTGGATACAAAATGGCAGAAATTATTTGCCTATGTGCCACAGGGCAATCATCTGATGAGTGGCAGTATTCGGGAAATTGTCGCATTGTCCGACAAAGAAAAAATGCAGGATGAGAAAAGAATACGGCGGGCATTGACGATTGCCTGTGCGATAGAATTTGTGGATCGGCTAGAGCAGGGAGTAGATACCTTGCTGGGAGAGCATGGGTTGGGACTTTCGGAAGGACAGATGCAGCGGCTAGCCATTGCGAGGGCAATCTTTTCTGAACGCCCAATCCTCATGCTGGATGAATGCACCAGTGCCTTAGATGAGACGACAGAGAGAAAAGTTTTGACCAATTTGCGTTCCATGACGGATAAAACAGTTCTGATTGTTACTCATCGTACAGCAGTCCTGCAAATTTGTGATAAGGTTGTCATGTTTACAGAAAATGGCTGTACGATTAACCAGTTAAGATAAAAAAGACCTAAAGCTTTAAAGAAATCTAGGAATTCCCATAGGCGAAATCTCATAGCGTGCTATTGGGATGAAGCCTCTTATATTTGTGGCAATAAATTGCAATCGTGACATACCATTAATTGGAAACAATAAGTTGACAAAATCCATGCCATAGGTTAAAATGAATCTAATGGCAAAGGCGTCAGTACGAAAGCGTGCAGGCGCCTTTTTGCTTTCGAGGAAAGGATGATGTATGTTATGAATAATCTAGTGGACCATGCAGAGGAAGTCAATCGCCTGATGGCCAGATATGGAGTCAAGTTTGGTATCTACAAGAATGGACAGTTCAAAGAGCAGCTGTTTCCGTTTGATGCTATTCCGCGTATTATTCCAAAAGAGGAATATGATTATCTGGAAAAGGGCCTGATACAGAGAGTGAAAGCACTGAACTGCTTTTTAGCAGATGTCTATGGCGAAAAGAAAATTATTAAGGATGGCGTTGTTCCGGAAGATTTTGTATTTTCCTCCAAAGGATATTTGCCCCAGTGCGAGGGTATTATGCCCCCAGGCGGTGTATATAGTCACATTTCGGGTATTGATTTGGTGCAGGCAAAGGATGGTGATTGGTATATTTTGGAAGATAACCTTCGTATTCCATCTGGCGCATCGTATCCGTTGATTGCCAGAGAGCTGACAAGACGTGTCAGTCCAAGAACTTTTTCCAAGTATAAGGTAGTGGACAACCGCAATTATCCAAATATGCTGAGAGAGATGATGGATTATGTCAATACGGGTGGTATCAATGTCATTATGACTCCAGGCCGATACAATGCAGCGTTTTTTGAACATACATATTTGGCAGAGCGTGCTGGATTTGTTCTGGCATTTCCGCAGGATTTAACTGTGGAGGATAATATGCTCTACTATAAGGATTACACAGGAAAGAAACAGAAGGTTGGAGCAATCTATCGCCGCGTTTCTGATGAGTATCTGGACCCATTCTGTTTTGTACCAGAGTCTTTGATTGGTGTGCCAGGCATCATGGATGTGTACCGTGCTGGAAATGTGGCAATTGTTAATGCGCCAGGAAATGGTGTGGCAGATGATAAGGGAATTTACTATTTTGTTCCAATTATGATTCAGTACTATTTGAAGGAAGAGCCGATTCTGAAAAATGCACCGACTTATTTGGCATTTTATGAGAAGGACCGTAAGTATATTTTGGACAATCTCAAAACTTTAGTGGTCAAGGATGTATCCGAGGCAGGCGGCTACGGAGTTATTTTTGGTGATAAATTAAATGAGGAAGAGTTGGAAAATCTGGCTAACGTGATCAAAAATGAGCCAAGACGTTTCATCGCTCAGGAAGTTATTGACTTTATTGACTTGGATATTATGGATAATTATGAGGCAGTTCCGAGAAAAGCGGATTTGCGTGCATTTGTGTTGACAGGCAAGGAGACTAAGGTTTGGGCCAGCGGATTGACTCGTTTCTCCAGACAGCCAGATTCTTTTGTAGTCAATTCATCTCAGGGAGGAGGATTTAAGGACACATGGGTATTATCTCGTTAGAAAAAGCAGACCATCTTTTTTGGTTAGGTCGTTACTCGGAAAGAGTCTTTACAACAATGCAGTGTTTTTTTAAGCATTTTGATGAGCTGATTGATGTGGAAAATAGCAAAGATTTCTACATTAATTTCTTAAAAGCGCTCAATTTACCTGATATTTATGGGGATTCGGATACTTTTATCAGCCGTTATCTGTTTGATGAGACGGACACGAATTCTTTGGTCAGCAATATGACGCGTGCGTTTGACAATGGCATTATTGTCCGTGATGAAATCAGTACGGTTTCACTTTCCTATCTGCAGATGTCTCTGGATTTGCTGCGTAAGCCAGATATGCTGAATAATCAGCGTCCGCTTTACGATTTGCAGGATTTGGTCGATTATTACTATGCATTCTGGGGCAGTGTGGATGATTGTGTGCTGGACGAAGAGTGTCGAAACATCATGAAGGTGGGACGATATGTAGAACGTTTAGATTTGTACTTGCGTTTAAAGTATCCATATGTTACCATTGAGAAGGAATTTGCCAAGTTCATCAATCGTCTGGAGCGAGTTAGGATGCCTTATCGCAGTTCGAGTCTGGAACAGCTGAAAGAAATCTTATCAAAGGGCGAAAATTGGGTAGAATCCTATTATGATGCGATTGGATGTCTTTATATGATTTTTTTGTAAAAACGGCACCTATGGCATCATAATCAATGAATTAGGTGACATAGGTGGAGTACAATGGAAAAATTAAAGTTTGAATTTTATACCAAGTTGGCGTTTAGTCAGCCAATTTATCATCATCAGTTTGCATTGCGCATTTTGCCGACAACGAACCATATACAAACAATTTGTTCCTTAAACTGGTCAGTCTGTCCATCGGAGAGCTTATGGCTCAACGAAGATTGCTTTGGCAATCGCTATTGTTGTGGAAAGATAATGGCAGAGCATGATGATTTCCAGTTTTCAGCGGAGGGAATTGCTTTTGTCAATCAGGCAGGCAGAATGAAAGAGGTCTGTCATCCAATGTATCAATATGAGACGAATTTAACAAGAATAAATCAAAATGGTGGGCTTCATAGTTTCTATGAGGCCTGTTGTCGTGGGATAAAAGGGAATGAATATGAGCGGGCATTGCAGTGGATGAATCAGATTTACAAAAATATGACTTACTGCGGCGGAGTAACGGGGATTCATACAACGGCGGAAGACAGTTTTGCTCTCAAACAGGGAGTTTGTCAGGATTTTGCTCATATTATGCTGGCACTGTGTCGGTGTAATCAGATTCCAGCTCGCTATGTAGTTGGAATGATGGTAGGAGAGGGTGCAACCCATGCCTGGGTAGAGATTTATTATGATGGTGCATGGTATGCTATGGACCCAACTCATAATTGCTTGGTGAATGACGAGTATATTAAAATGGCGCAGGGAAGAGATTACAGAGATTGTGCGATAGACCGGGGATGCTTTCAGGGATATGCCCAGCAAAATCAGGAGGTCTCGGTGCGCGTTGAGAAGTTATAATCCCATTTGTTTTAGAGAATGGGGTGTTGACAGAAAGGATAAAGGGATGATAGAGACAGTAGCATCAGTGGATTTGCCGGTCGATGAGGCTCTCAAAATTCAGAGAAACCATCTGGAACCAGAAATCTTGACTGGAAAGGAAAAGCGTATTTGTATTGTGACGGGTACTCATGGAGATGAGCTGGAGGGGCAGTATGTTTGTTATGAAGTGGTGCGCCGCATCAATGAAAATAGACAGAAGTTAAAGGGGATTGTGGATGTGTATCCAGCCTTAAATCCGCTGGGAATGGACAGCATGATTCGGGGTATCCCCATGTTTGATTTGGATATGAACCGTATTTTTCCGGGAAATGAAGAGGGACATATGGCAGAATATTTGGCTGATAAAATTGTAAAGAGTATTTCCGGGGCGGATTTATGCGTGGATATTCACGCCAGCAATGTGTTTTTAAAGGAAATTCCTCAGGCGAGAGTGAGTGAGATGACTGCAGAGTGTTTGGTGCCTATGGCTAAGTGGCTGAACATTGATTATATTTGGGTTCATGCGGCAGCTACCGTACTCCAGTCCACGCTGGCTCACAGCTTAAATTCCATAGGAACTCCCACTGTTGTAGTGGAGATGGGGGTAGGGCTTCGCACTACCAAGCGTTATTGTGAGCAGCTGACCGACGGACTGTTCCATGCTATGGTACAGTTGGGTATCTGGGAGGATGAAGCTCCGGCTGTGCGCACTCCAATTGTATCCACTGACGGAGAGGTGGGATTTGTCAATGCCGAGTATTCAGGCATTTTCGTGCCATGTGTGGAGCATTGGAAACATATTGAAAAGGGACAGCATATCGGAGATATTTTGGAGCCAATTTGTGGTGTGGCACATCCAGTTTATGCGCCATGTACGGGTATGCTGTTTACATTGAGAGAACATCCGATTGTAACCAGTGGTTCCCTGATTGCGAGAATTTTAGGAGGTGTGACCGTCGATGCGTGAAGAAATTATTTATCAGATTAAATCCATTTACCGAGATGAGATGCGAGTGACGGGCTTTCACTTTGGCGAGGGAGAAAAGGCTGTGTGCATCGTTGGTGCTATGCGAGGAAATGAAATAGAGCAGCTCTACACCTGTACACAGCTGATGCAGGAATTAAAAAAGCTGGAAGAGAAGGGATGTATTGTGGAGGGAAAGGAAATTTTGGTGATTCCTTCCGTCAACAATTATTCCATTAATGTGAGCAAGCGATTTTGGCCAAATGACAACACAGATATCAACCGTATGTTTCCAGGATACAACTTGGGTGAGACAACCCAGCGAATTGCAGCTGGCGTGTTTGAAAAAATTCAAAATTATGAATTTGGTATTCAGTTTGCCAGTTTTTATTTGCCGGGACGATACATTCCCCATGTCCGTGTCATGAATACGGGATATCAGGATATGGAGCTTGCGAAAGAGTTTGGTCTGCCTTATGCAATCCTCAGAAATCCAAAACCATATGATACGACTACCCTCAATTACAACTGGCAAATTTGGAACACAAAAGCATTTTCCGTTTATAACAGTGAAACGGACGAGATTGATGAGCAAAGCGCAAGTATGGCGATTGCAGCTGTGCTGCGTTTTTTAGATAAAAATGGGATTATTCGCTATAAGGCTCATAAAGGCTACGTGACATCCCTGATCCATGAAGAGAATATGTGTACGGTGAAGTCAAATTCGGCGGGAATTTTTCGGTCTTATGTCAAACCTTATGGTAAGGTGGAGCAGGGGGAGCAATTGGCTGAGGTGATTGACCCACTGCGGGGTGATATTCTTGAGACTATTGCAGCGCCATGTGACGGTGTCATATTTTTTGCACATAAATCTCCTCTGGTGATGGCACATACAGCAGTTTACAAGCTGATTATTGCGGAAGAAGAATAGCCGTGAGAAAGGAAATAAATTTAGTAATGGAACAAAACGAGACAATATCATTTTATATGGAAGAATTAGCAGCAATTCCCAAATGTACCGAGGAGGAAATTACGCTTTTGGCTCCGAAGGCTGCATCGGGAGATAAGTCTGCTAAAAATCGTCTGATTGAAGGCAATCTGATCTTTGCAGTAGAGTTGGCAAAGGAGTATTTGGATAAAGGACTGGATGAGGGAGAGCTGATTGCTGAGGCCAATGTGGCATTGGCGATGGCAGTAGATAGCTATCGGAAGGGAGATTTCAAGTCTTTTATTCAGCGTGAGATATGCTATAGTTTGGAGGAAGCACTGGAAATGGAGTCAGAGTCGGAGCAGATTAGCAGCAAGATGGCTGATTCCATCAATCTTATGAATGAGGTGACTACCTTGTTGGCACAAAAGCTGGGGCGTGAGGCAACAATAGCGGAGACTGCCGAGGCGATGCAGATGAGTGAGGAAGAAGTGCAGGTCTTAATGAGAACGGCACTCGATGCAATCAACCAAAATACGAACGATACCATGCCGGAAGAAGAGTAAATATATCACTTTCCTCCAAAAGCATCAATTTGTTTGATACTTTTGGAGGTTTTTTGTTTTGCCAAGATAACGCTGTCTGAGTTTAAGCGTATCATTTTCTCTATGGAGTATAGATTCACTCGAATAATTGATAATATTGCAGCTGTTCGTAGGTATTGATATCACTCAAACTATCGATTTTATTGAGCGGATAGTAGGTTCCTTTCGAATCGATTGCTCCCTGTGAGCTGATGACGGGGTAATTTTCCTGTAAAGTTTGCAGATAGGACTGATAGTTCGTCAAAGGAAGTCCACAAATTTCCAACAAATCTCCAGCTAGATAATTTAGGCTTGTTCCCACATCAGTGGATTCCGCTATGTCAAAGTTTGCCCAGATGACCAACGGGACACGGTAACGCTCCAGCCATTCTTCTTCAGTGAAATCATTCTGACTGCGGTCATTGAGATTTAAGAGAGGCTCTACCACGCTGTCATTTGGCTGATGATCTCCAAACATGACGATAATCGTATCTTCCTCTGCGTCTGCAAAATAATTGCACAAATCTTCAAAGGCAGCATCAGAAATTTTGATCAGGGACAGATATTGTGTGATTGCTTTGGAACTGCATCCCTCGATTTCCACGTCAGGTGTAAAGTTAGCATACTCTTTGGTAAATCCACCATGGTTTTGCATGGTGACGGTAAAGGTGAAGAGTGGTGTGCCTTCCTCTTTATTTTCGTACAATTGAATAATACGTTTGAAGGCACTCTCATCACTGATGTAACTGCGAATCCGTTTTGGACTTTGGAAGTTGCTGTTGGAGATAAAGCTGTCAAAGCCTAAAAGAGGATAGACGGCAGCACGATTCCAACCGTTAGCATTATATGGATGCATGGCGTAGGTGACATATCCTAAACCTTTTAACCAAGAGGCAATGGAGTCTTTTTCTTCAAATATGTACTGCTGATATGGAATACTGCCGCTGGGCAGAAAAGCCATGGTATTGCCGGTCAAAAATTCAAATTCGCTGTTGGCAGTGTTGCCTCCCTTGACAGAGACATCAACATATCCGGTGATGGTGTTTTCGCTTCCCTGCTGTAAGCTGTGGACAAAAGGCATATAGTCTACATTGGTTTTAAAATCTGCCAAAATTGCTGGGTCAGAAAAACATTCATTCATAATCACAATGATATTGGGCGTAGAAGTGACTTCCTTCTCGACAGAATATTCTTCTAATAATTCTTCTGCTTTTTCGCTAGAATAGCCATCTGGCTCACTGATATCCATAAACTGTAATAGATAGATAAAATTTAATATAGCTCCATTATCACGATACATGACATTGGGGGTAAAAAGATAAGGATACATACCGAGATCACTGCAGATATCCTCGTTTTTCATGGCCTGGAAACAGCCTGCAAAGCCAGCGATAGGCACAAGGAGTAAAGCTGCTCGTAAGTACCATTTCCATTTTTTCAAAGTCAGTCTAACAAAAAGCTCCAAGATAAGGAGTAAAATAAAAAGTGCGATAATGATAAGCTGTTTCGACTCCAAAGAAAAATCATAATTGCCAGCCACGGCAGCTGCCGTATTGATGGAATAAATATCCCAGGGCATAATGGCCTGACCGCGGAAAGACATGACATAGTAGTTGGCTAAATAAGCTGCAAAGAGCAAAAAGCTGGACAGCAGCAGGGCAATTCTTGCTCGTCCAATGATAAGAAAGAACAAGAAGAAAAATAGTTCTCCCAATAAAATGTTAACAAGCTGTACGGATATTGTCATATCACTCCAAGGAGTCCAGCAGAGGCTTTCTCCCAGATAGATGACGGCGATGGGAGCTAAGATCAAAATGATGATAGAGTATACTTTGGGAATCGTTGACTGTTTTTGTTGAATGGAATCGGACATAATAATACCTCCTAAAACGGAGTCATTATACCATCTTCGTGTAAATTATACAAGAAATTCATCAAAAATTCGTAAAATGGATTGTGCAGTGCTCAGTTATGAAAAACAGCACCCCAAAACAGCTGTTTTAGGGTGCTGGAGATATTTATCATATATCAGCCGCAAATATTACTTTGCTTCAGGTGAGAAAATTCCTCGCAGTTCTACAATTGGTTTTGCTTCCTCTTTCAATTCCTCGTAAGTAGGGATTGATCCGATAACATTTTGTGCCAGCCATTCCATACCGATGATTTCATCTGGAGAGAGTGTGCTGTTTTCATTTTCCTGAACAATCACATTGTTTTGGGCAATCAATTTTCCGGTGAAAGGATTAAATTCATTGGTGGTAATCGCTTTTTTCAGGATACGAACCAGTCGCTGCACAGTCAGAGGGAGGTCATCGGAGGTGATAACGTCAATCAGTTCTGTGGACATACCCCACCAATAATTTACTGCCTTTGGAGTGGTGGTGCTGTGATCTGTTTCCAGTGTATCATTTAAGATACGGCGAACCATAATTTCGTAGAGTTTTCCCCAGTTCCAAAGGGACATTGCTAAATTATCGATATTACCATTGTCGTCAATGTGAATAAGTCCAAAGAGGCGGGAAGCGCGGTCTGGTATAATCATTTCCTGACAGGAAAGATAATGAATGTCATTTTCTTTCATGTACGCCAATGCATCGTGATCCTTTTTGGAAGACCAATCCAGATATACCTTCACACGGGGATTAACCATAGAGGCACCCAAGGCAAAAGCATTAATGTTGGCAGTCATACCGATAATTGGATAGTCGGCAATATAGCCAATTTTGTTATTTTCTGTCATAGCTCCAGCGATGGCACCGGACAAAAACTTTGCCTCATACATACGACCATAGTAAGTACGGATGGCATGATTTCGGTTGCGCAGGCTGCAGCTGAAAATACTAACCTCTGGATGCTTGACAGCAGCAGTCAGACTGGCCTTGCAGAAATTGGAAGAGGTAGTGAAAATGACATTAAAGCCTTCTTGGATAACCTCCTCAAGCACAGTGGCAACTCCATCATCGGTTACATTGTTAAAAGATTCAATATGCACACGGTCTCCAAATACTTCCTCTAAATGGAGACGGCCGAGTTCGTGACCATAGGTCCAGGAAGAGGTCTCCGGAGTTTTTGCATTGACAAAGGCAATGTTGCAGGCGCTGGGCACTACGCTGGAAATTAATTTATTAACCAGGGTCATAGGTTTTTTGGAAGGAGCTTGTGGTTCCATCAGAAGTTCTACGGCTTCCTCCTTTTTGGAGGTAGTGATGAGCTCCTCTCGAGCTTTTTTCATTGCTTGTGCCATTTCTGCCGGAGTCTGATTCTTGATGATGTCATATCCAAAAATACGAATAAAAGCGAGGAAGGCATCAGATGAGTTCAAATTGCGAACTTCCTCTTTGGCTTGATATATCTTATTAAAATTTGTGAAAGCAACATTAAAATCTTTGATTTCATCATCGCTCCAGAGCTCATCTGGCTTTTTATCGATTTCAGCATAGAGTTTAGCATAATTTTCTACTTCACTGAACTGTACATTATAGATGCCGGTTTGCTTTGTAAAGTTGACGTACTCAAAGTAGCGCACAATTTCCGGATTGTCGCTGCGCTTGGGGATGATGCGGGTGACCAAACCTGGGACGGACACTGCGTTGAAATAGTGAAGTACACTGACACGCTTATTTCCTTCTTCTACATAAAATTTTCCTAAAAATTCATAAGCTGTGATGGGGTCGCGAATACCCTCTTCCAAGTGAGAAGTACACAATGACATCCATTTACTACCAAATTCGGAACGCTCTGATAAAAGTGGATAAAAGTGTTTGGAAAAAGCATTCGTACGGCCGGCACTTTTGGTTCCTGCAATTAATTCAATGGGAATTTGCACAAGACCAATCTTGACTTCAGAGGCAGTATCATATTTTTTTAAAATATCATCTAATACGTCAGGATAGGGGCTGCGGCCCTGTCTAACGCAAGATTCAGCATCTTTAAAAGCAAGTTTTTGGGCACTCTTATATTCTTCAAGTGATGTCATAACGAATCCTCCTTATAAAAAATCGGAATAGAAACATAAAGTTTCATGATTCTATATGAGTATACTGAAAAAATAGTAGAATTGTCAATGGAAAAAGCAGACGAAAAAAAAACGGAGAGAGAAAAAAATATAGGAGAACATAACAGAAATAAAAATGTTTCACGAAGAAACTAAATTTTGAGAGAAAAAATTTTACCCATAAGATTAAAAATGAGGCATTGACAGAAAAGAGGCATACTGATAAAGTAGAAGTAAATTAGAACGGAGGATATCATGAGTCGAAAAAGAGAATTTGATGAAGAAAAAGTACTAATTTTAGATAAAGGAAAACGCGGATTGCTGCGAATTGTCTTTGGTCGAACAACTATCATATTAGTTTTATTTGTCATTCAGTTATTGGTGTTGATTGGTATATTCAATTGGCTGCAGCAATATCTGCCTTATTTGTATAGTATCTATTTGATTGCATTGATTCTGGTAATCCAATATGTTATCAACAATAATATGATTGCAGAGATGCAGCTGTCCTGGGTTATCTTGATTTTAGGAGTTCCTGTCATTGGACTGCCTATGTTTTTATTGACTCGGTTTGAAGTGGGCAATCGAATCTTAAACGCGCGTTTACAGGAGATTTTAAAGGAAAGTGAAGAATTTGCCTACCAGGAACCGAAAACGAAAGTGGAGTTTGCAAAGCTGGCTCCGGAGTATGCTGGTCTGGCAAGTTATCTGCGAAAGAAAGGTGGATTTCCAGTCTATAAAAATACGCAGGTCACATATTATCCTTTAGGAGAAGATATGTTTGAGGCTATGTTCGAGGATTTGAAAAAAGCAAAAAAATTTATTTTTTTGGAATTTTTTATTGTTTCGGAAGGATATATGCTGGGTAAAATTCTCAATCTGCTGCAGGAAAAGGTGCGAGAAGGTGTGGAAGTCCGTTTAATGTATGATGGTACTTGTTCATTATTTAATCTTCCCTACAACTATCCAAACAAGATTCGAGCGTTGGGGATTGATTGTAAGGTTTTTTCGCCAATCTATCCTGTGTTTTCCACTAGTTATAATAATCGGGATCACAGAAAGATTCTAGTAGTGGATGGTCAGGTAGCCTATACGGGCGGTGTTAATTTGGCAGACGAATATATCAATCGAAAGAAGCGTTTTGGGCATTGGAAAGACACGGCAATTCGTCTCGAGGGAGATGCTGTCAGAAGTTTTACTATGATGTTTTTACAAATGTGGGATGTGAACCATAAATTAGAAGATTTCAATCTGTATCTGGATGATATCGGAAGTACAGCAGTGGAAAGCGATGGCTTTGTTATTCCTTACAGTGACAGTCCTCTTGACAAGGAGAATGTGGGCGAGAATGTGTATATCGACATGATTGCCAGAGCAGTTCATTATGTGCATATCATGACTCCATATTTAATTTTGGATGAGTCGATGATTCATGCACTGACTTATGCAGCAAAGCGAGGGGTAGATGTCTCTATTATTTTGCCGCATATTCCAGATAAAAAGACGGCTTTTGCGCTGGCTCATGGTCATTATCCGCAGTTGATTCGCGCTGGAGTAAAAATTTACGAGTATACACCTGGTTTTGTTCATGCAAAAGTGGTAGTGTGTGATGATAAGAGTGCAGTAGTGGGGACGATTAACTTTGATTATCGAAGTTTATATCTTCATTTTGAATGTGCTGCTTTTTTGTATGGTATGAAAGAAATTCAGCATATTGAGGAAGACTTCCAGAAGACAAAGGAACAATGTATTCGTTATACATTGGAGGATTGTAAAAATGAGTCGTGGAAAGAAAAAGTAATGAGCCACATTTTAAAGATTGTAGCCCCATTGATGTAGTATTGGAGGAAGTTATGGACATACAAGTAACATTTCAAGTGATGTTAAAGCTATTTATTATTTTGGTGATTGGATATGTACTCAATAAAACCGATATTTTGGATCAAGCGACCAACAAAAAGATTTCCAAACTAATTGTCAATGTAACAGCACCAATGCTGATTGTGTCATCCATTGCCAGTGCAGAAAATGACAATCGGGAAACAGTTTTACTGCTGTTGGCAGCAGGTTTTGTGGCTTATGTAGCAGTTATGATTTTGGGATGGTTATTATTAAAAATATTGCCTTTTCCGAAGGAAGATCGTCCTGCCTATGAATGTATGATGGTGTTTTCTAACAATGCTTTTATGGGTTATCCAGTAGTCGAAGCATTGTTTGGCACCCAGGCAATCTTTTACTGTGCAATGTTTAACTTTTCTTTTAATATTTTCATTTATTCCTATGCGGTGATGCGAATGACAGCGGGCAAAGGAGGAAGATTTGACTGGAAAGAACAGGTCAAGAAAATGATTAATCCAGGTATGATTCTGACCATTTGTGCCCTCTTAATCTATTTGCTGCAAATACCAATTACAGGTGTGGTGAAAGATACGGTGGACATGGTGGGCGGCATCACATCTCCCCTGTCAATGCTCTCCTTAGGAGCGGCAATTGCAGTTTATCCACTAGCAGAGTCTGTCAAGGATCTTCGTTGTTACGGATTTGCATTGATTCGTCTGGTAGTGCTTCCAATTGTGGCAGCTGTAGTTTGCAATCTGCTGAAGGTACCAGAATTATTTAAGGGAATTATTGTGGTTACATATGCAATGCCGGTGGCATCGCTGGTTTTGATGCAGGCATTGCAGTACAATGCCAATGCAAAAATCGTGACGAGAAACATTATGGTGACGACGGTACTTTCCGTTGTTACAATTCCTGTCATGGTCAGCATATTGTTGTAAGAGGAACAATCAGCTTTAGAATGAGAGAGTGATATGTTATGATTGATAGACAAGATGTAATGAATATAAATTTCCTCAAAAAGAGTAGATTCACGGGGAGCTGTGAGGGGATGCACTATCTGCTTCACAAGAAAGAAGTAGAGGATACAAGCAAACTTGAAGCAGTGATTTGGCCAGGTCCCTTTATTTACGATAAGACACCCGATGAGAAAAAAGAAAGGAAGCTCTTTGAATTTACAAAAGAGGGAGTGGATATGGCGGTCGAATGGATGAATGAACAGTTTGTGCAGCAGAGTGCTCGCTGGGAAGAAGAAAAAAATTATTTTTTGACCCATTTTTAATCTGTAAATATTTTTTAATAAAAAAAGGATAGTTCACTTCATTCGTGAAATAAGCTATCCTTTTTTAGTGTAATTTTAATGATATCGGGGTTAAAATGTCTTTTGACCCATCGATGGATTACTCGGCTTTTGTTACGGAGGTGATATGTGGATTAACACCCTCATACCAGTAGAGGAAACCTTCCATATCGATTACATCACCAATCTGTAGCTCTTTTACAGCAGCGTACACATCAGTGGTGTTGTCACACAGATAAGATTCAACTGTGAAGGTATAGGTCTGTCCGTCAAGAGAAACATTGAAGTACAAATCACTTCCGTCCTCACCAGAGCCATCCCAGTTGTAAAGAAATGCTACATCATTTCCGTCAGCATCCTGACCAGCAGCTTCCACCGTCATACCTTTGAAGGTAACAAACTGGTTTTGATAATCAACAAGCTCGTCACTGCCAAGCAGAGAAGTTACATCTGTTGCCTCTGCGATGTAGCTGCCTTCCTCAATTTCAAAAGTTCCATCGATAATCTCAACTTCGCCAGACCACTCAGACTTGTATCCAGTTACCTTAATCTTGGTTCCTGGAACTAACTTCTCATAATCTTCCTCGGAGCAAGCGATGTTGTAAATAAAGTATGCGCCATCTTCATCCTGAGTGTAAAGAGTAGCTGTGTCGTTCCACCAAGACTGTTTTGCCTGAACATAGGTCTCTACAACAACCTGCGTATCCAAATCTGCTGCAATATACTCGGCATAGCTCATGACATCGCCAGCTTCATCAGAAGCAGAAGTATCAGCGGCATCCGTGTCAATTGCTTCTGTATCAGCAGCGGAAGTATCAGCTGTGGTATCAGCGGCAGAAGTGTCAGCAGCGGAAGTAGTGTTGCTGTCATCTTTTGAGCAGCCAAAAGCTGTTAAAGAGAGGGAGAGAGCCATAGAAAGTACTAACATTCTCTTCATGTTTTTCATAATAATACATCCTCTTTTCATAAAATATTTGACATTTAAGCGGTATTTAGTTGAAATGCTAAAAGTCAGTTTTAATTATACGCAAAAATTGTGATAATTCAATGGTGATTCTGCCTTATTTAGGTCTATTTTTTTTGAACACACCAAACAAGATATACAAACCAATCAAAATCCATGTGCCGCCTAAAACGGCCAGCAAAATGATAGAAGTGAGTGGCAGTGGACCTAAATCGGTTTTTCCAGAGATATCTGTATTGATTTGGTCAAGGCGGTATAGGGAAGAAACATCATTGTATAATTTTTTGATATAAGCTTCATCCACAGTCTCTTTTCGTCGGACAGATTTTGTTACATTTTCAATAAGCTGACCTGCCGCATCACGCAGCGAGGTGGAGCCATTGAAGACGGAGGTGACAAAGGTGTTGTTTACATGCTCCAGCAACAATTGAGATGCTTTGATTTTTACGTCATAATAAGTTTCGTTATCCTCTCCGCATCGAGATAAGTAATCCTGATACTCATCTGAGGTTTGTGCTTTGGAGGTGACGGGCACATACCCCTCTGTCTCGGCGTAGGCAATCTGAACTTTGTTTGTGAGTAAATATTGAGTGAACAGCCAGGAAGCGAGAACCTCCTGAGAATCTTCTTTATTAAAAATACAGATGGAAGGACCTTGAGAAATCATTTGAGGATTTTGTGTATCAAACTGAGGAATCATCATGACTTCCGTCTCAAAATCCACGAGGGCTTCCTCGCTGATGTCGGAGAGGGGAGCGTTGGTACCCATCCAGGTGGCGCCTGCGGTAGAGTCAATGGCAAAGATACATTGACCTGCATTCAGAAAATTGGCAGGGTAGCTGGAAATTTTAAAGGTGGAAAAAGCTCCTGTTGCAGCATGTTCAGCGATGGTATATAACAAATCAGTAGTGACATCATTAAACAATAAAATTTCACCAGTGTCAGTGGAATAGCCAGCATCACGCTGTTTTAGCATTTGAATCATCATATTGTCAGTGGACTTGTAGATAAATGGAATCATGACATTTTGATGATTGATCAGGTACGTGCCGTCTTCCGATTTAGCGGTAGCTGATTCTGAGACCTCCCAGATGAAGTCCCAGGTGAGTACATCAGGCAGAGTGTAGCCCAAAGCTTCTACATAAGTTTTGTTGACATAGCAGGCCTCGGTAGAGCGCATGAAAGGAACCGCATAGTAATGGTCCTGAAACTGACATTCCTCGAGAAATTGAGGAATGATTTCTTCCAAAAGGGGAGAATCAAAGCGAAGTTCACTGCCTCCAAGTCCATAGTTGGCATCAGCAAACAAATCTTCCAAGGGAACCACAATATTGTTTCCCGTAAGATAGGTGGCAATATGGTCCGGGTAGGTAATGCAGACATTGGGGGTGGTGTTGGTGGCAATGTTGGTGATGACATCGTTATAAATTTTGCTGTAGTCGGTGTATAGACGCAGGTTGACAGTGATGTTAGGATACAAAGTTTGAAAATCTGCGATGGCATCTCGGTAAATTTGTGTCTGTGTCTTGTTGGTGTCATTTTTTGCCCAGAAGGTAATTTCATAATTTTTTGAAGTATCAAATTCCTTTGGAATTTCAAAGTCATTGGTTTCTTGGGAGCCGTGACAGCCAGTCAAATTCAATAAAAAAAAGGCTGACAAAAGGATTGCACCAATTGATTTGGGCAAATGAAAGGCTTTCTTTACTTTGTTATCGTATTCTTCTGTTAATATGTTTATAATTTCTTTGGCGTGCTTCATCCCTTTGTACCTCCTCTTGAGACACCAGCCATAATTTTTTTGCGGAAAATCAAAAATAATACAATCAGCGGAAGGGAGATGACTACTACAGCAGCCATCATGGCTGGAATATTCTCACGGCCGAAGCCATTTTCACGAATTTCCTGAATGCCGTTGGAGACTAGATAATAATTGGGATCGTCGGTAATCAGGCGAGGCCATACATAGGAATTCCAGCATTCAATGACCTTTAAAATGACAATAGTAATCATAGTCGGTTTACAGATTGGAATCATGACCTTCAGCAGATATTTTAAGTCGGAGGTTCCGTCTACCTTTGCAGCATAGTATAGATTGTCCGGTATCTGTTCAAAATTTTCTTTTAACAGGTAAATGTAGAAAACTGAAGTGACAGAAGGCAGAATCAGACCTAAGAAGGTGTTTCTCAAATTTAAGTTGGTGATGGTAACAAAGTTGGTGATAATGACCAGCTCATTTGGTATCATCATGAGAGATAAAAACAGAGCAAAAGCAATGTTTTTTCCTCTGAAGTTGAGTCGGGCAAAGGCGAAGGCTGCAAGAGTAATCACAACCATCATGATTGCCGTGGTGATGACGGTGAAAATGAGGGTGTTGAGCAAGTACTTTCCGAGGGATACGGTAGTAAAGGCATCCACATAATTTTGCAGCGTCGGTGAAAGAGTGAAAAAGCTGGGAATGTATTCTGCATTGTAGGAACTGTAGCTTTTTACGGAAGTCAGAATCATCCAGTAGAATGGAAACAGCACCATAACTGCCCACAAAATCAGCAGAGCATAGACAATGACATGAGTCATGATTTTGCGTGTTTTCTCAGTTTTTTCAATTTGGTTATAGCTGAGTTTGTTTTTTTGTTCGTTTATCATTTTACCTAATCTCCCTATTATTTTTTTACACAAATTTCCATTGTGCCATCCTTGTAGGGCGGCATAAATTGTATTTTTTGCAATCTATTTGCCCTTTTAGTAGTGAACATGCTTTTTGCTGATTAATAGGTTAATACAGGTAATGGTCAGCACAATAGAAAATAGAATAATAGCCGCCGCAGAAGCGTAGGATGGATAACCGCCGCTGTCTCCGTAGAGCATGTCATAGACATAACCGACGATGGTATTCATCTCGGATGCATTCAGGTCAGTTCCAAACAGAGCAACCGCATCGCTGTAGGCCTTGAAGGCACCGATAAAGCCTGTGATAATCAGATAAAAAATCATGGGTGAAATCATCGGGATGGTAATTTTAAAAAAGATTCTTGTACTGGAAGTACCGTCTACGCGGGCTGCATTATAGTAATCTTGATTAACTGAGGCTAAAGCACTGGTCAGAATTAAAATTTTAAAGGGCATGACAACCCAGATGGTGTAAAAGCATAGGACAAACATTTTTGCCCAGTAAGGTCCGTCGATAAAGTCGATGGAATTTCCGCCAAACCAATTGATCATCAGATTAACTAACCCATCGGTATAAGCAGTTTTTTTGAACAAGATCATAAATACAAGACCAACTGCCAAGGTATTGGTGACATAGGGCAAAAAATAGATTGTTTGAAACAGCTCTCTCAGTGGCTTGATGGAACTTAATCCAACTGAAATCAGCAGGGCAAGTCCTGTGGAGAAAGGAACTGTGATGATAACTAAAATAAAAGTATTTTTCAGCGCCTGAAGAAAGTAGGGGTCATGCAGTACATAGGAATAATTGTACAGACCGACTCCATAGTAAGTCTGGGAGGCGGAATTGTATCCTTCCTCAAAGGAATAAATAAATACGTCAATCAATGGGTATATCATGAAGACGCCGAGAAAAAGAATGGCTGGTAACAGATAGAGCCAGGCTTTTTTATTGTTATTTTCCATATTAATCTCCATTCCGCCGCTTTTGATTGGCGGCATAAATCGTAATGAAACACATAAGCATTTGACCCTTGTATTATAACCTATTTTCAAAATAAATGCGCTCCTCTGTCTCATGGTGGAAGAGAAAGAGTTTGTTTGGTTTCACTGCAAAGTTTACAGTCGCCGCCTGCAAATCCACATGATTATCCGCATTGATGATGGAACGAATGGTGGTATTTACGGAAGCATCGTGAGTAGAAATTACGCTGATATCACGTCCCATAACTTCGATGCGATTGAGTTTGCATGGAAGAGGTCCTTTATCCTGCAACAGAAATCCTTCTGGACGAATACCAATGAGGACTTCTTGATTGGGGACATTTCTAATTGGAAGAATGGCATTGTCTCCAATTAAAATTTGATTATCTTGCACGCTTCCTTGAAAAACATTGATAGGAGGAGTACCCAAAAATTTTGCTACAAATAGATTGACGGGATTGTCATAAACTTCCTGTGGTTTTCCAATTTGCTGAACGAAGCCATCTTTCATAACCACAATCATGTCAGAGATACTCATAGCTTCATCTTGATCATGAGTGACAAATACGGTGGTGATTTGGGTTTCTCGCTGAATGCGACGAATTTCTTCACGAGTTTGCAGACGAAGACGAGCATCCAAGTTGGAAAGTGGTTCATCTAACAGAAGGACACGAGGCATTTTGACAAGAGCACGGGCAATGGCGACACGCTGTTGCTGTCCACCAGAGAGTTCGCTGGGTTTTCGATCCATTAAGCTTTCAATCTGTACCAGCCTGGCTGCTTCATAGGCTTTTTCTTCCATCTGCTTTTTGGTCAGTTTTTCTGCTCCCTTTAAATTTTCCAGAGGGAACATAATGTTCTTTTTCACATTTAAATGAGGGTACAGAGCATAATTTTGAAAGACCAGACCAACCCCTCTTTTTTCAGGTGGAAGATTGGTGACATCGTCCTCTCCGAAGAAAATTTGACCGCTGGTTGGCTTTTGCAGACCACAAATTAAATTTAATGTAGTGCTTTTTCCACAGCCAGAAGGACCTAGAAGACCAATGAGTTTGCCGTCAGGAATTTCAAAATTGAAGTCATTGACAGCAATTACTTCCTCACGCACTTTTTTATTGCGGCTGGGGAATTTTTTTGTGAGATGTTGTAATACGATTTTCATTCTACGTTTTCTCCTGTTTTCTCCAAAGTTCGTAATGTTCAGCTGAGTAATCATTTTGTCTATTATGATGTTGGGGTCAAAAGGTATTTTGACCCCTTGATACCTATGGATTGCTCCGCACGTTGTGCTCCTGCAATCCAAAAACATTCGAAATCCGCCCGATTTGGGTTATTTTCTCATGTTTTGGCGGGTCCAAAAGTCATACTTGTTCATGCAAGCATGAAAGGTATGACCTTTTGACCTTGGTATCATATTATTAAGCAAAATTCTAGTTTGAAAAACTCATGATGTGAGAGGCTGCATATCAATATGCAGTCTGCTGAATCATTACGACGTTGATATAGCTATGTGACAATGTTGTAGAAGTATCGTCACATAACATGATGTTCGAACTCATTATAGCGAAATGTTGCTGTTTTCACAAGATGTTTTGAAAATATGTTTTCGTTTAGCTGTGAACTTTTTTTGTAAAAACGATTGACCAATATATTGTATGATAATCCCCTCTGATGAGATAGAAGAATTTTCAACTGTTTGTTGGACAAGTATAGATTTACTTAATATTTTGTATAAAGATTATTTTTTAAGTATTCCATTTGTTGCAGTGATGTATCCTGTTATTTTAGGAGTATTATTGTGGGTGATTCGAAAATTTAGTCAAAGATGTATGATAGAAGTAAGGGCAGACTTAGAATAGTATGAACTATGTGGGAAATTTCAGAAATGACTTAACATAAGATTTTTGAAATTTTGAAAAAATGCCATCAAGAAAAAGAGAAAAATTGCTTGCTTCATGAGACAACTCTGGAACATGGCGAATAATCACTTGCGGTATTTTTAAACTTCGTTTATAATAAAACTCATAAAGAAAAGCCGCTGTCTGATGGGGATTGCGGCTTTGTGAATGAATGAGACGGAGGTTCAACAGAATGAAGCAAAGATTAGCGGACTATGTTGCAGATTTTCTTGTTTGTCACGGCGTAACCGATTGCTTTAGTGTGGTTGGAGGCGGGGCAATGCATTTAAATGATGCTCTTGGACATAAAGAGGGTTTGAAAGTCACATATAACCATCATGAGCAGGCTTGTGCCATTGCGGCAGAGGCATATGCACGTCTGGAAAATAAGATTGCCGCAGTGTGTGTTACTACTGGACCGGGTGGAACCAATGCATTAACTGGTGTGGTTGGAGGATGGCTGGATTCCATTCCGATGTTTATCATTAGCGGTCAAGTTCGTTATGATACGACAGCACGCTACGCGATGCAATTTATGGATGGACTGCCACTGCGCGCAATGGGAGACCAGGAATATGATATTGTAAAATCAGTTGCCCCCATGACGAAATATGCGGTGATGATTGAAAATCCAAAACAAATTCGGTATGCATTGGAAAGAGGATGGCATCTGGCGACGACGGGAAGACCAGGACCTGTGTGGATTGATATTCCAGTGAACTTTCAAGGCGGCTATATTGAGACGGATGAATTAGAGGGGTACGATTCGGCAGAAGATGATGAAAAACTTCCGCCGTCTGTATCAGAAAATACGATTGAGATTATTTTAGAAAAAATTCGTCAAGCCAAGCGTCCTGTCTTTCATGCCGGATATGGAATTCGTCTGTCAGGAGGCTATCAGGTTTTTCGTTCTGTGGCAGAAAAGTTGAATATTCCGATTGTAACTTATTGGAATGCGGTAGATTTAATTGAGGATGAGCATCCGCTTTACTGTGGTCGGGCAGGAAATATGGGTGATAGGCCAGGAAATTGGGCGATTCAGAATGCAGATTTGATTCTGGCAGTGGGTACTCGCATTTCTATTCGTCAGGTGGGTTACAATTGGAAAACTTGGGCGAGGGCAGCGGAAGTGATTATGGTGGACATCGACCAGGCAGAGCTGAGAAAACCAACACTCCATGTGGAGATGCCTGTGTGGGCAGATGCAAAAGATTTCCTGACAAAAATGGATTTGGCAATTTCAAGCCAGGAGAGGGTACATGATGGAGGAACTTGGCTTGCGGCTTGTCAGCGCTGGAAAAAAGAATATCCCGCAGTGCTTCCGAGACAATGGGAAGAAAATGGAGAGACGGCCAATGTCTATGCTTTTGTGCGATATCTCTCCAGTCAGCTTCCGGAAAATAGTTTGACTGCGGTATCCAATGGTGCTTGCTGCGTGGTGGGCAATCAGGCCTATGTAATTCAAAAGGGCAGC
This sequence comes from Lachnospiraceae bacterium, assembly GCA_051879015.1. Classification (GTDB taxonomy): domain Bacteria; phylum Bacillota; class Clostridia; order Lachnospirales; family Lachnospiraceae; genus JBJELF01. The sequence continues at coordinate 22,890 of JBJELF010000005.1, read as the reverse complement.
CGTATGGCAAATAACAGTGCAGTTGCAAGTATGGGATATGGTTTGCCGGCTTCCATTGGTACCTGTATTGGCGGAGGAAGGCGTACTACCATTTGTCTGGAGGGAGACGGCAGCATTATGATGAATTTGCAGGAACTGCAGACTGTGTTGACCAATCATCTGCCAATTAAAATTTTCCTAATTAACAACAATGGTTATCATTCCATTCGTATTACGCAGAACAACCTGTTTCATGAGCACAGTAAAGTAGGTATTGGACCAGAATCACAGGATTTGTCTTTTCCGGAGTTTGAAAAGATTGCAAAGGCTTTTGGATATCCCTACTACAGCGCACACAGTAATGAAGAGATGAAAAAAGTGGTTGATGAGGTGTTGAAAATGGAAGGACCAGTTTTCTGTGAGATTTTCACGGATACAAAGCAGGTATGGGAGCCAAAGAGCAGTACAAAGCGCTTGGCAGATGGCACTTTAGTTAGTCCGCCGTTGGAGGATTTAGCACCATTTTTGCCGAGAGAAGAGCTGGCTCAAAATATGTTTATTCCTTTGATGGATGAAATGTAAATTGAAATCAATTTTTATAGATGGTTGGAGCCTGTCGAGCAGGCATGAATGTTTAGCAGAAAGCTGTCTGAAAAGGCAGCAGAATGGAGGACAGAATTGAAAGTAGCATCAAGTCAGTATCTAAAAACTATGAAGCCGGTTCTCAAGCAATTATTAGATCGAGTGCTGGAGATTTATCCCTATGCCTCTATTTTGGCAGTGGATTCTACAGCAATGAATTATCAGGTGTCTCGTACAGCAAACTCCATGGGGGAGGACAGCCTTCTCTCTAATCGTGGATTTGTTATCAAGGCTTATAATGGACGTGCGTATGGAGAATATTCCTTTAATGAATTGTCGAAGGATAAAATTGATCAAATTGTAGCTGCATTGAAGGAAAAAGTATTTGTATTAGAAGAAGCCGCTGAGGGGCTTTCCCTGAGTGAGTATAAGCAGCTGACGGATGAACCTTGTGTTTTTGCGGAGAGTACTGAATACGAAGTATCTCCGGAAATGTATGGTGATGAGGCGATTATGGAAAAATTGACTGTATTAAAGGATAAGGGTTTAGCTTACCATGAAAGTATCATCAACGCCGCTGCCGTATTCAGTTATCAGAGATTCAGCAAACTTTTTTTGTCTCCAAATCGAGATATGGAGCAAAATGTTATGTGGAGCAATGGTGCGATTCAAGTCAGTGCAAAGAAGGGACAGGAAGTAAAATTTAATTATCAGGGATTTTCGGTCTTGGGTGGCGCAGAATTGTTGGATTCCATGAATGAGGGAATAGAAGACATCGCACAGAGTGCTATAGATTTGCTGGATGCTGAGCCGATGATTCCAGGTGAGTATGATTGTATTTGTACACCGCCAGTGACGGGCATGATTGTTCATGAGGCTTTTGGTCACGGAGTGGAGATGGATATGTTTGCAAAAGATCGTGCGCTAGCGAAATCTTACATTGGAGAATATGTGGCATCTCCATTGGTGACCATGCATGACGGAGCGAGTATGCAGGGAACTCTTGAGACTGCAAGCTATTTCTTTGATGATGAAGGGGTCTTGGCAAAGGATACTGTTGTGATTCAAAATGGTATTTTACAGGCAGGTATTTCTGATGCCCAGTCTGCGATGATTTTGGGTACTGAGCCTACGGGAAATGGTCGTCGTGAAAGTTATAAGAGAAAGGCTTATACTCGTATGACCAACACCTATTTTGAGGCAGGTAACGACAAAGTCGAGGATATGATTGCATCAATTTCCTACGGATTTTTGTTGGACTGCGCTACCAGCGGTATGGAGGATCCAAAAAACTGGGGTATTCAGATGATGGTGAATATTGCAAGAGAGATTAAGGATGGAAAATTGACAGGCAAAGTATTCTCTCCAGTGGTATTGACAGGCTATGTTCCAGATTTGCTGAAATCTATTTCTATGATGTCCGAGAAGAAGGAACTGTGTGGTTCTGGATTTTGTGGAAAGGGCTACAAGGAATGGGTTAAGGTTTCCGACGGCGGTCCATATATCAAGGCAAGGATTCGTTTAGGCTAATAATAGATGATGTTGGGGTTCCAATATCTTTTGCTCTCAACATCATCTTAGATTGTAGATTGCTGAGATATCAGCGTGGAGGAATTTATGGTAAAAACAATTTTAGACGCGTTGAAGAAAAATCAAATTGATACCTATTTAATTAATGAGGAAAAACTGCAGACAGCAGAGTTATTTTTTATCAGAAGAAATTTGGACATGAAGCGTGCAGAAAATATTCATTCTGCTACTGTCACGGTATATCGTGATTTTGAGAAAGATGGAGTTAAATATAGAGGAAATGCGGTATTCACTGTGGAGCCGTCCACAAGTGAGGAGGAAATTCAAAATAAGTGTCAAAAGGCATATTTGGCTGCATCTTTTGTACCAAATCAATTTTATGAGTTGGCAGGTTCTGTGCAGCAGGATTGTGTGGTTATGAAGAGCAATCTGGCGCAGATATCTTTAGAGGAAGCGGCAAAAATCATGGTAAAAGCTTTGTATGAGGCAGATACGGATACGGCAAGCTTTATCAATTCCGCGGAAATGTTTGTTGAGCGCAAAGAAAAACATATTGTCAATTCCAATGGGGTGGATGTAAGCTATGTTAAATATAATGTCAATGGAGAGTTTGTTGCACAGTGCAAGGAGCCACAAGATGTGGAAACCCATCAGAGTTTTGCATTTGATACCTTGAATACGGCAGAGCTGACAGATATTGTACGCTTAACTTTGCAGATGACAAAAGATCGTGCTCTTGCGACGACGGCAGCCAAGGCGGGTGAGTATGATGTTATTCTTTCTGATGAGTATGTGGCGACAGTGTTTGAAAATTATATAGACAGAGCTAGTGGTTCTTATATTCATATGGGCTATTCTGATTATAAGGTAGGCGAGTTTGTGCAGGGCAAGAAGGAGGAGGTATCTGGCGAGTTGCTGAATCTCCATTATCTTCCAACAGAGCCTTTTAGCAATGAAGGTGTTGTTATGAAAGAATTGCCGATGATTGAGAATGGTGTATTCAAGAATATTCAGGCAAACTGCCGTTATGGATATTATTTGAAGGTGCCGGTGACTGGTCTTTACAGAAAAATTTCCTGTGATGCGGGAAAGATGAACTTTGAGGACATGAAAAAACATAAAGGGCTGTATGTAGTTAATTTCTCTGACTTCCAGATGGACAGCTTCAGTGGATATTTTGGCGGAGAGATTCGTCTTGCTTATTTAAATGATGGAGAGAAGATTGTGCCAGTGACTGGTGGTTCTATCAATGGCAGTATTTTTGAAGCTCAGAAAAACTTTGTATTCTCTAAGGAGAAGCAGGAGACGAGCCGTTTTTTAGGACCAAAGGCGGTTATGCTGAAGAAGGTCAGCGTAGCTGGAGTATAAATGAGAAAAAACAAAGGAAATTAGATATCGCACGATACGATAATCAAAGGGCGATGACGGGAATAATCTGTCATCGCCCTTCAATGAGCATTGAGATATTAGTAGAAATTTCGTAAAATAATGGTAACCTGATAGAGAAAATGATAGAGAAAAGTTTGGTCAAAATACTTTTTGACCTCAACATCATTATATGAGGAGCAGATGATATGCTATGAGAGACAGAAAGAGTGCAAAAAAAAGAGCAAAGGAATTGGTCAGTCAAATGACTATTGAGGAGAGAGCATCTCAATTAAAATATGCCTCTCCAGCAATTAAGCGATTAAATATTCCAGCATACAACTGGTGGAATGAAGCCTTGCATGGAGTGGCCAGAGCGGGAGTAGCAACGAGCTTTCCACAGGCCATCGGTATGGCAGCAACTTTTGACACAGAATTGATGGCTGAGGTGGGAAATGTGATTGCTGTGGAAGGGCGAGCAAAGTACAATGCTTACACCGAGGAAAATGATAGAGATATTTATAAGGGTTTGACCTTCTGGTCCCCAAATATCAATATTTTTCGTGACCCAAGATGGGGGCGTGGTCATGAAACTTACGGTGAGGATCCTTATCTGACAGGAGAATTAGGAAAAGCTTTTGTTAAAGGGATTCAGGGAGAGGGTACTTACCTGAAGGCTGCCGCATGTGCAAAGCATTTTGCAGTGCATTCAGGACCGGAAGCTCTGCGTCATAGCTTTAATGCAAAGGTAAGCAAAAAAGATATGGAAGAAACTTATCTTCCTGCTTTCAAAAAATTAGTGACAGAGGCAGAGGTAGAAGCGGTGATGGGGGCATACAATCGAACAAATGGAGAGCCATGCTGCGGAAGCAAAACTCTTTTGCAGAATATTTTGAGAGAACAATGGGGGTTTGAGGGGCATGTGGTATCGGATTGCTGGGCGATTAAAGATTTTCATGAAAATCATATGGTTACTCGAACTATTTTTGAGTCAGCGGCGATGGCACTTCAGGCTGGCTGTGACTTAAATTGCGGGAATGTTTATTTGATATTATTGACGGCGCTGCAGCAGGGATTCGTCACAGAAGAGCAGATTACTAAGGCAGCCGAGAGAATGCTTACCACTCGAATTCTTTTGGGAACCTTGGATAAGACTGAGTTTGATGAGATTGGATATGATAAAGTTGAGTGTCGTGAACATTTGGAATTGGCTGACCGAGCGACTGCAGAAGGTGTGGTATTGCTCAAAAATAATGGTCTGCTTCCTCTTGACAAATCCAAGCTTTCCTCTATTGGAGTGATTGGACCGAATGCAAATAGTCGAACTGCTTTAATAGGTAATTATCATGGAACTTCTTCCCGGTATATTACTATTTTGGAAGGAATACAGGATTATGTGGGCGATGATGTGAGAGTATATTTTTCAGAGGGCTGCCATTTGTTCCGAGACAGAGTGGAAGGACTGGGATATCGACAGGATCGAATTGCTGAGGCGATTACTGTGGCAAAAAACAGTGATGTAGTTATTTTATGTGTTGGATTGGATGAGACACTTGAGGGGGAAGAAGGCGATACGAGTAATAGCTATGCTTCAGGGGATAAAATTGATTTGCTTCTTCCAGAGGTTCAGCGAGAATTGATTGAGGCTGTAGTGCGGGTAGGCAAACCAGTTGTGCTCTTAAATATGACGGGCAGTGCGATGGATTTGCGCTATGCTCAAGAGCATACCGATGCGATTATGCAGGTGTGGTATCCCGGAGCGAGAGGAGGAAGAGTGGTAGCAAAATTACTGTTTGGAGATTTGTCTCCCAGCGGTAAACTGCCTATTACTTTCTATAATGATGTCAAGGAATTGCCGGATTTTGAGGATTATTCGATGAAAGGAAGAACTTACCGTTATTTTGAAGGAAAGCCACTGTATCCTTTTGGTTATGGATTGACTTATGGAAAAGCAGCAATTCGGAAGGTGATATGGAATCATGTGGAAATGGGACAGGAGTTTCTCAGCAGGACGGGATGGGACGGCACAGGGGAGGACCCGACATTAGAAGTGCTGGTAGAAAATGAAAGTGACAGAGCACTGCAGGAGGTGGTGCAGGTCTACATTAAGGCAATTGACTCTAAGGATTCTCAAACCAATCCAAGGTTGTGTGGATTTGCAAGAGTGGAATTGGCTTCACGAGAGAGTAAAACGGTTATAGTCAAGTTAGACAAAACTTCCTTCACCATAGTCAATGATGAGGGGGAGCGTATCAATGCATCGGGTCGCTTCAAAATTAGTGTAGGTTTTGGACAGCCGGATGAGAGGACAAAGGAATTGACTATATCTTAAGATGAGTAGGATAATACTAAAAATAAGCGATAAGATGCAGCAATGATAGAAAATGGAGGAGAAAACCCATGGCATTAGATGGCATTGTAATCAAAAATATGGTTGCCGAAATGCAGTCCCGTCTGGTCGAGGGACGTATTTCCCGTATTATGCAGCCAGAACCAGATGAGTTGATGCTGGTAATAAAAAATAGAAAAGATACTTGTAAATTATTTGTCTCTGCAGATGCAGGACTTCCATTAATTTATTTTACGGATACTTCCCGTCAAAATCCAGCGACAGCTCCCAATTTTTGTATGCTTCTTCGTAAGCATATCGGTAATGGACGCATTGTTTCAGTCAGCCAGCCGGGTTTGGAGCGAATTGTCGATATTGAGATTGAGCATTTGGATGAGATGGGCGATTTATGCATCAAGCATCTGATTTTTGAGCTGATGGGCAAGCACAGTAATATTATTTTTTGTGATGAAAATAAAAAAATAATAGACAGCATTAAACATGTGTCGGCTCAGATGAGCTCTGTCCGCGAAGTACTTCCAGGACGTGAATATTTTATTCCAGATACGCAAAACAAGAAAAATCCATTAGACATTACCTTGGATGAGATACTGCCTTTGTACAGTGACAGTCGTATTGTTTACAAATTTTTCTATAGTATTTTTACAGGTATTAGCCCATTGATTTCTCAAGAAATTGCATGGCGCGCAGGTATCGACAGCAATATGCCTGTCAATGCTTTAAGCGAAGCGGAAAAACTGCATTTAAGCAATATTTTTTTGCAGATGATGGAGTCAGTAAAGCAAAATCAATTTACTCCCAACATTGTTTTTGAAGACGGGGAGCCAAAAGAATTTTCCGCTTTGCTGTTGGAGAGCTGCAGTCATATGGAAACACAAACTTATTCTACCATGAGTGAGGTATTAGAGTTTTATTATGCGGCCCGCAATCAGATTTCTAATATGAAGCAAAAGACTGCAGAGATGAGAAAAAATGTTCAGACGCTCTTGGAGCGCGCACGCAAAAAATATGATTTGCAGGAAAAACAGCTGAAGGATACAGAAAAGAGAGAAAAATACCGCATTTATGGTGAACTGTTGACTGCCTATGGCTATACAATTGAGGCGGGACAGAAAAAGGCAGTGCTCAATAATTATTACACAGGTGAGGATATCATAGTGCCTTTGGATGAAAATTTGTCTCCACAGGAAAATGCAAAGAAATATTTTGAACGATACAATAAATTAAAGCGTACCTACGAGGCGTTGACAGATTTGATTCAGGAGACGGGAGATGAGGTACAGCATCTCGAGTCCATTGCTATTTCTATTGATTTGGCAAGTTCTGTAGAAGATTTGGTAGAAATTAAGCAGGAAATGTATCAGGCGGGATACAGCAAAAAAAATGCAGTAAACCCCAAAAATGGGAAAAAACAGAAAGTGACTAGTAAACCTCACCATTATCGTTCTTATGATGGTTTTGATATCTATGTAGGAAAAAATAATTTCCAGAATGAAGAAGTAACTTTTAAATTGGCAGATGGCGGTGATATCTGGATGCATGCCAAAAATATGCCGGGCTCCCATGTGATTATCAAGACGGGGGGGCGAGAAGTGCCGGATCGCACCTATGAGGAAGGCGGACGATTGGCTGCTTATTACTCTAAGGGACGTGAGGGTGAAAAAGTAGAAATTGACTATATTCCGCGCAAGTATGTGAAGAAGCCGGCGGGAGGAAAACCTGGTTTTGTCATTTATCATACCAACTACTCCTTGATGGCTGCCCCGAATATTGATGGAATTGAAGAAATTCAATGATAGGGACACAGAAATAGATGTCAAAATCTAACATTAGAATCAAATAAATGGATTGACGAACTTTTTGGTTTGTTTTATAATAACAATAATGTCGTTGCTTCAATGGGGCAGCGGCATTACGAGTTAAAAAACGGGATAACTGTTTCAGGGACTGGATAGTGACGAAACAGGAAGTTCGATGAAAATAAAGAGGATACGTTATGATTAAAAGTATGACGGGATTTGGTCGTTACGAAATCATCAATGAGAAATGCCGCATTTGCGTGGAGATGAAATCGGTTAATCACCGATATTTGGATTTGACCATTAAGATGCCAAGGAAGCTCAATTGTTTTGAAACGGCGATCCGCAATTTACTGAAACAAGATGTACAGCGCGGCAAGGTAGATATGTTTATTACCTATGAAGAATATGCGGATTTCAGTACAAAGGTGCATTATAATCAAATGCTGGCTCAGGAATATATGGATTGTTTCAATGCGATGACACAGCAGTTTGGTATTAAGAATGATGTGACAGTCATGGAGTTGGCGCGATTTCCAGAAGTGATTACTACAGAGAGTGTGGAGATAGACGAAAATGCACTGTGGGATGGACTGAAGGATGCAGTCGAGAAGGCCTGTGAGCGCTTTGTGGCTTCTCGTATCAGTGAGGGAGAGCAGCTGAAGGTAGATTTGATAGAGAAACTGGATCATATGCTGATTCTGGTTGGTCAAGTGGAAGAACGCAATCCTCAGATTATTGAGGCATTTCGTTCAAAGCTTCAGACTCGTGTGACGGAGTTGATGAGTGAGACTGGCATGGATGAAGCGCGCATTGCTGCGGAAGTGACTCTCTATGCTGATAAGGTATGTGTGGATGAGGAGATTGTTCGCCTAAAGAGCCATATTATACATACACAAGAAAAATTAGTGCAGGGCGGAGCAGTGGGAAGAAATTTGGATTTCATTGTGCAGGAGATGAACCGCGAGGCAAACACGATTCTGTCCAAAGCCAATGATTTGATTTTGGCAGATACCGCTATCGGACTCAAGACGGAAATCGAAAAAATTCGTGAACAAATTCAAAATATTGAGTAATATTTCAGCAAGTACACATCTTTGAAAATGGACAGCGTAAGTTTGTTTGACAGCGGTATAATTAATATCAATTAGGAAGCAAAAGGAACGATGATATGTTTATCAATATTGGATATGGAAACTATGTCAATTCGGACCAGATTATATCGATTTCACGTTATGATTCCGCGCCGATTAAGCGGTTGGTGATTTCGGCCAAGGATAAAAATATTGCGATTGATGCAACTCAGGGAAGAAAGACCAAGAGTGTCATTATGACGAGCGGCGGTTATGTAATTTTGTCGGCATTGCTGCCTGACACCATTTCAGGGCGTTATCAGGGAGAGAATCATCATAATCACATCGAAAAAGACATAGAACAAGATATAGAACAAGAAGATACTGTGACAGCACTGCCACAGGAAGACGGGAAGGACGGTTGAGATGGATCAAGGATTATTGATTGTATTATCTGGTTTTTCAGGTGCAGGTAAGGGAACTATCGTAAAAGAGTTAATGAAACGTTATCCGGAGCAGTATGCACTGTCTGTCTCTGTGACAACTCGGCAGCCACGAGATGGAGAAGTGGAAGGTATCAGCTATTTCTTTCGCACCCAAGAGGAATTTGATGCGATAAAAGCAGCGGACGGTTTTTTAGAGGATGCTGGCTATGTAAATCATTCCTATGGTACTCCAAAGGAGTATGTTATGAACAAATTAGCTGAGGGCAAGAATACCATTGCAGAAATTGAGATGGTGGGAGCTCATCAGCTGAAAGAAAAATATCCGCAGGCATACACGATTTTTGTGACAGCACCCAATGTCGCCGAATTAAAGCGTCGCTTGTTGAAACGTAATACCGAGAAACCCAAGGTAATTGAAGAACGTCTGCTTCGTGCTGAGGAAGAGGCAAAGGGGATTGACTGGTATGATTATATCTTGGTCAATGATGATTTGGACACAGCAGTAGAGGAACTGCATCGCATTATTATGGCGCGTAAACAATGTCTTAGATTTATCAGAGAGACAGAGAAGGATTTGCATGAATTAAATGGTGCAAAGTAAGAAAAAGATAAAAAGGTAATGAAGAAAAGGAGAATATTATGTTACATCCATCCTATTATGAGTTAATTGAAGATATCAATAAGGACAATGAAAATGGTGAGTATCCAGTGATCGAGAGCAGATACACGCTGGTGATTGCTGCTGCAAAGCGTGCAAGACAGCTGATTGGTGGTGCAGACTCTGAGGTCAAGAATTTTAAAAATAAGAAGCCTCTTTCTGTTGCAGTAGAAGAGTTAGACAACAGACAAGTACGCATCACAGGCACAGAAAATGGAGAGCAGCTATAAGAACAAATGTGGGCTGGGATAAACCAGCCTGTCTGTTTTGTTTAAATATCAATTGATAAGGAATATAAAAGTATGATGAAACTATTTTTTGCTTCTTTGGGATGCGATAAAAATTTGGTCGATTCAGAAAAGATGCTGGGTCTATTAAGCGATGCGGGGTATACATTCACTGATGATGAGACGGAGGCGGATGTTATTGTAGTGAATTCCTGCTGTTTTATCGGAGATGCCAAGGAAGAAAGTATCAACACCATTATTGAGATGGGACAGTACAAAGAGAATGGAAACTGTAAGGCATTGCTGGTAACAGGGTGTCTGGCGGAGCGCTACAAGGATGAAATCATGAAGGAGCTGCCAGAGGTGGATGGTGTGTTGGGCATTGCATCCTGGCATGAGATTCCAAAACTGGTAGAGGAAGCGTTGGCAAAAAAAAGACCGCAGATTTTCTGTTCAAATGATGGACTGCCAAAGCCAGAAGCACGCCGTGTACTGACAACAGGCGGCTCTTATGCTTATCTTAAAATTGCAGAAGGATGTAATAAATATTGTACCTACTGTATTATTCCCAAAATACGTGGACCATATCGCAGTGTACCGATGGAAATGCTGTTGGATGAGGCGAAAGCTTTGGTGAAGCAAGGTGTCAAAGAGTTGATTTTGGTGGCACAGGAGACTACACTGTACGGCGTTGATTTATATGGAAAAAAGATGCTGCCTGAACTTTTGAGACGTTTGGCAGAAATTCCAGAATTATACTGGATTCGTATTTTATATTGCTATCCAGAGGAAATTACGGAGGAACTGATTGAGACTATCAAGACGGAAGAGAAGGTTTGTCATTATTTGGATATTCCAATTCAGCACGCTTCCGACCAAATTTTGAAGCGCATGAACCGTAAGACCACTCAAGCGGAGTTGCGGGAAAAAATTCAAGCGCTCCGAAAAGAAATTCCTGACATTGCACTTCGCACTACTTTGATTGCTGGATTTCCAGGTGAGACAGAGGAGGACCATGAGGATGTGATGTATTTTGTAGATGAGATGGAATTTGAGCGTTTGGGGGTATTTACCTACTCTGCGGAGGAGGATACACCAGCAGCGACCATGCCAAATCAGGTACCTCAGGAGGTCATGGAGACCTGGCGCGATGAGATTATGGAGCTGCAGCAGGAGGTATCCTATGACAAAGGTCAGGAAATGATTGGACGAGTGTTGGATGTCATTGTGGAAGGCAAGTTGGCGGATGAGCCTGTTTATGTGAGTCGTACTTACATGGATGCGCCGGGAATCGATGGATATCTATTTATTCACACTGGAGAATTGTTGATGTCTGGACAGTTTGTCAGGGTGCGGGTAGTCGGTGCAGAAGAATATGATTTGATAGGGGAATTGTGTGATGAAGATGAATTTACCAAATAAACTAACGCTGTTTCGAGTAATTTTGATTCCGTTTTTTGTGTTTTTCTTACTGACCAGTGTAGTACCTGGAAGTAAGTGGATTGCTTTGACCATTTTTATTGTGGCCAGTTTGACCGATTTGTTGGATGGCAAGATTGCCAGAAAGTACAATATGGTAACAAATTTTGGCAAGTTTATGGACCCGCTGGCTGATAAACTGTTGGTGTCCTCAGCCTTGATTTGCTTTGTAGAATTGGGAAAAATTTCTGCTTGGATGATTATCATTATTATTTCCAGAGAATTTATTATCAGCGGATTCCGTTTAATTGCCTCTGACAAGGGGGTTGTGATTGCTGCGGGAATATGGGGTAAGATCAAAACAACGGTACAGATGATTATGGTAATCGTGCTGATTATGGATATTGATGGGATGGAATTGATAGAGTTGACTTTGATTTATGCGGCTTTGATTTTGACTGTATATTCCTTGATTGATTATCTGATCAAAAATTGGGATGTCATGAGGGATGAGTAAAATAGTAATTAATTGTGAGAAGCGCTTTTTATGGAGAGGGTGATTTTTATGGAAAAAGAATATTCCGTATCTACTGTAGTAAAAACTTGGGGGTTTAATGAGGAACAGGCAGGTCATATGGTAAGAGATTTGAATCAGCTTCATACTGAAATTACCGCACAGGTGAAAAAAGAACTAGGAGAGGTACATCTTTTGGTATTAACCTCAGCGGACACAAAGGAAGCGGCAGAAAAAGAGAATGCCGCTGTGGTAGAAGAGTTAAAATCTCGCTTTCGTGAACATATTTACACTACGGATCCTACTGTGACGTTAGAGGAAGAGGTGGTTACTCTGTTAAAAAAACATGGATTAAAACTTGCCACAGCTGAATCTTGTACGGGAGGTATGATTGGAAGCCGTATTGTGAATGTACCTGGTTCCTCCGAGGTTTATCGCGGTGGACTTATCGTCTATTCCAATAAGTTAAAGAAGAAATTTTTGGATGTCAGCAAAAAGACACTCAAAGAGTATGGTGCCGTGAGTCATCAGACTGCTAAAGAAATGGTGAGAGGTTGTCTTTTAGCTACTGAAGCTGACATGGCAGTGGCAGTAACAGGGATTGCAGGTCCAGGCGGAGGTACTGCTGAAAAGCCAGTAGGTCTGGTTTATATTTCTTGTGCCAGCAACGAGGAACTATATGTTAGTGAGTGTCATTTTAAGGGCAGTCGTGAAGAGATTCGCGCTCAGTCCGCAACCGTTGCGCTTGGTATGGTGAGAAACTGCATTTTAAAAATGAATGATTAAGAAAGTATGTTTTGAAAATTAAGTGAAAGAACAAAGAAGAACAGGGGAAAAATTTTATGGCAGAGATAGGACAAATTGTGAGAAGATTGCAGAAGAAAAAGGATGTGGATTTTAATTTGGAACAATATGTATCCAATATGTATCAAGATACATATGATTTGTCCAGCATTCGATTGACTCTCAATTTTCCTACTTTTTATGAAATGTATCGTGATAAGCAGTCCTTGCTGGAGATACCGGAATGTATTGAAACTTTGAGCAGACGTTATGTAGCGATTGCTGCAAATTTAGCCAATTATCAGCCTGAGATGAGGGAGGAACTGCTGCAGGCCATTGTCGATTTGAGAGAATACAGTACTGAATTGATGCAGGTAATTACCACTTTTGCGGACCGTTTCAGCATCTATGAATATGTGTTGAATCGTATTGAGTACAATTTCCGTGAAGATCCAAATGCAGGAATTGATATGGAAGTATTTCGTCAGAAATTGTTGGCTTACATTACCGCCGATAAGGACGGCAATGCTTCACGTATGCGCATGACAGAAGTAATTGAGCAGCTGCCTATGCGTATGTCCAGAAGTCGATTTTTTGAGGTTTTAAAGAATGGCTTATCTGTTTACAAAGGTTCCGAACAGCAGAGTGTCAAGGATGTGATTGACATGATTCGCACCTGTGCTATGTTGTCAGAACCGGAAGGTTTCCGTAAGTATTTTCCAGATTTGAATGGGGTACTGTTTGATATGGACTCCAGCAGTTTTAGTGATTTAACAGAAGAAAATTATCAGATGCTTCTGTCAAGATTGACTGCTGGCTTGCAGGCGTTAAATGCTTACATGGATATTTCTTTGATGATACAGGAATTAATTAACGATACCTATGTGGTTATCTTGTCAGCTCCTTATGTGGAAGAGGGGATTTCTCAGGGATTATTCCAGAAAGTAGTGGAAACCCTATCTTTCCGTATGATGGAGGAAAAATGGGATACACTCGAAAATGAGTTTTTTGCAGACTATGATAGTTTAATGGGCAAGCAGGAAGCCAGCTATGCAAAGTTTAATACAGGAGAGAGCGCTCTGGAAGATTTTGCTGAAATGTATGAGGAAAAAATTAATCAAAGAAATCTGAAGGAGGCATTTGAGGGACTTCGTACTTTGTCTCGTCTTCTTTCGGGCAGCGTGTTTGCTACTTTAAGGTCTGAGATTGATGCAACCATTGCAGAGAGTCAAGATATAGACAGGTATTATGAAGATTTGGCTGGGGAGTTACGCGAAGTATTTAAAATTCATCCCAAAAATATCAATCGTGCGGTTATGGCAAAAATTTTGACCCATTTGCCTCCGTTTATTACCAGATATGATGATTTGGAAAGTTATATCGAGACTAGCTTGATGGGATGCCGTGATGCCAATGAGCGTGCGGCTTGTGTGGAAATTTTGAGCAATATTATGGAAGGAAATGGCGCAGACGACAAAGAGCAGTAGAAAGTGGTGAGTAAATGCGCTGGAGCGAACAGTTAGTGGTTGGCAGTTCTGCCAAACCCAAAATTGCATCAATAAAGGTGAAACTAAAGTATCATATGCGTCAGGATGATTTGTATGTCATCACGACTTCCAGGGGAAAAAATCTCATGGATATTGTGCCGGATGAGTTGATGCATGTCAACTATATGCGTCAGAGCGATTATATGATTTTAGGTATTGCGCTGGGAAAATCAGAGGCCTATGAGGTAGCGAGACAGATTGTGGAGCGCATGTATTTGGATGGTACACTTCTCAAGCCGGAAGAAAGGGTGTGATGCAGAGTAGATGCTGGGAGTGATTTTATTTTTATTAAAATGTATTGGCATTGTGCTGCTCTGCATTTTAGGACTTATTGTAGGGTTGATTTTGATTGTGCTGTTGGTACCGATTCGCTATCAGGCTCAGGCAGCTTTGCTGGAAGAGAAAAAAGTGAATGCAGCTGTGTGTATTCATTGGTTTTTGCATCTGATTCGTGTGTATGTGAAGGTAGACAAAAATAAGCCAAGAATTTATGCAAAAGTGCTATGGTTTACTTTATTTGATACACTAGAGGAGAAAGTGCAGGAAGTGAAGGAGGCTGTCAAAGAGGCAGCTGAGAATGGAGTGGAGACGGTAAAGGAAGAAGCAGTGGAATTTACTGGGCCAATCACTGAGGTAAAGGATGAGATACAAGAAGAAGTTCAAGAAGGAATAGAAGAAGTTCAAGAAGAGCTAGGAGAAACCATTCCGTTGGAGAAATCTCAAGAAAATACATTGGAAGCGGAAGACACTGCTGCGGAAAATTCAGAAAGTCAGTCAATCCTGGAATCAGACCCTTTGCTGGAAGAAAAAATGCTTGAAAAAAAGCCGTCCTTCTTTGAGATGTTAAGTGAAAAAATTTCTTCGATTTATCACACAATTTATGATAAGATTATGTCAATTATTAAGATTATCAAAGACACAACAAAAACGGTCGAAGAAAAAATGAAGATGCTCGAAGAAAAATGGAATGTGGTACAGGAAATTTGGGCTGATAAGCGGGTGCGGCATGCGTTTACTATCGTAAAAAAGCAATTAATTGGAATGTTTCGTCATTTAAAGCCCAAGAAGGGAAAAATAAGACTTCATCTGGGAATCGAGGATGTCGGTTTGTTGGGTGAAATAAGTGCGGTCTCAGCAGTTTTCTTTCCAACTTGGGGAGAGGTATTCCAATTTGAGCCAGATTTTGAGCAAAAAGTATTGGAGGGCGATATCAATATCAAAGGACGTATCCGTCTGGGATATTTTGTCAAGATGGTGCTGGCAATTGCAGTACGCAGAGATGTCTGGTATACAGTAAAATTGGTTTTAAAGAAACTTAAGTAATTGACTGGTATGGATAGTCGGAGCCTGCAAAGCAGGCATAGGAGTTTCGATTTATAGTAGCTTTATAGAGGTTCGGTCAAGACATCTAGTTTGCAGAGGGAACCGTAACGAGAAAAATTTGAGGAGGTCAATATGGCAAAGGAATCAAAAGTATTAAACACGACAATCACTTCCTTATTGGAGGGCTTAGATGGATTTGTTTCATCCAAGACAGTAGTGGGTGAGCCTGTGGTAGTCAATGACACAATAGTAATTCCCCTGGTGGATGTGCAGTTCGGTGTTGGTGTAGGTGCTTATGCGTCTGATACCAAGGATAAAAATGCTGGAGGAGTGGGAGCTAAGATGTCTCCAAATGCAGTATTGATTATTCAAAATGGTATGACACGTTTGATTAGCATTAAGAATCAGGACGTAGTCAGCAAGGTATTGGATATGGTGCCGGATTTAGTGAATCGCTTTACCAATGGAAAGCCAGAGGATAATCCGGAAGTGAAGGCAGCTGTAGACAAAGTCTTAGATAACGAGGAAAAGACAGAAGGATAATCGTAATAGTATAAGAAAAGACCGCATAAACTAGAATGAGCAGATACTCGAGGGAGGAACTGTATGAAGCGTTTGTGCGGTTTTATTATTTTTTGGATTGGAATTGGCATGGCTATCATGATGTTTCTTCCAATAAATTTTTGGACGGTATGTATTGTTTTAATCTGTCTTTGTGTAGGGTATCATTTATTTTGCAGATAAAAAAAACTGCCGCACATAGGCGACAGCTTTCATTTGCATGTGTTGTAGTTCAAGTAATTATGCTCTTTCTACTAAACCGGATCTCAAACAAGATGTACAGATATTCATCTTCTTTGTGCCTCCATTAACCTTAACCTTTACAGATTTAACATTTGCTGACCACATAGCGTTTGTTCTTCTATGAGAATGGCTCACATTGTTTCCAAAATGAGCACCCTTTCCACAAATTGCACACTTAGCCATAATTGCACCTCCTTAACTAAATATAATTATTGGTGTTAAAATATAGACAAATGCATTTAAACTACATAAGCATTTAGACTACATAATTGAACCAATATATCTTTGAATATTTCCAAAGTAACTTCCTTTGTCATTTCTGACATCTTCCTTTCGGAGAATTTCTCTTCTTCACGGGCGTGCATAGCCTACGCGCCACAACGTATAACATGATAACAGAAATCAGGAAGAAAAGCAAGCGTTTTTTTACAAAGTTTTATACAAAAATTTTATAAAAAGATATTTTCAATTTTTAGAAAACAGAGTATAATAAAAATAATTATGCCAATTAATATCTGAGATTGTTTCGGATATGGCATATTAGAAAAATGAATAATAATGGAGGAAACATATGAAAGGTCGTATTACGAATCAAATGGGCGAAATTACAATTGATAATGAAGTGTTGGCCAAGTATGCGGCATCTACTGCGATGGAATGTTTTGGCATTGTAGGTATGGCTGCTGTCAATGTTAAAGATGGTCTTGTTAAGCTTCTGAAGAAAGATTATATGACGCACGGAGTGAATGTTGTAGTACAGGACAACAAATTGACAATTAGTTTCCATGTGATTGTTTCCTATGGTGTCAGCATTCGTGCAGTGGCTACTAACTTGACGGAGAGCGTTAAGTACAAGATGGAAGAATTCACAGGTATGCAGGTAGAAAAAATTAAAATTTTTGTCGAGGGTGTTCGTGTAATTGACTGAAATGGTTGCGTATGCAATAAAGAGCTTGTATAATCAAGTAACAAAATCGACGAGTGGAATCGATGAATGGAATTAAGGAGGAACAAGGCTGTGCCGAGTAATACAATTGACGCTTTGCTGTTACAAAAGATGTTTTTAGCTGGAGCAAAGCGTTTGGAAGCAAAAAAAGAATGGATTAATGAATTAAATGTATTTCCAGTTCCAGATGGAGATACGGGTACCAATATGACAATGACGATTATGTCTGCTGCTAAGGATGTTGCGGGACTTTCCAACATCAATATGGAAAATTTGGCGAAGGCTATTTCATCTGGTTCTTTGCGCGGAGCAAGAGGAAATAGTGGTGTTATTTTATCTCAGCTGTTTCGAGGCTTTACCCGCCGTATTAAAACTTTAAATACCATTGGCATAAAAGAAATGGCAGAGGCCTTTGAAAATGCCAAGGAGACTGCTTACAAGGCGGTTATGAAACCAAAAGAAGGTACTATTCTGACAGTTGCTAGGGGAATAGCAGAAAAAGCGATGGAACTGGCAGAAGAGGATGACATTGAGATGGAGGATTTTCTGAGAGCTGTTTTGGAAGAGGGAGAGATAGTTCTGAATAAGACTCCAGAGATGCTGCCGGTGTTGAAGCAGGCTGGTGTAGTGGATTCTGGCGGACAAGGTCTGATGCAGGTACTGAGAGGTGCCTTTGATGCTTATATGGGACGAGAGGTTGACATTGAAGTGACACCAACCGTGTCTATCTCTAAGCCAGCGGCGGAATCAGCAGCGCCAGATACCGCTCAGTTAGAGACTTCCGATATTAAGTTTGGATATTGCACTGAATTTATTGTAAATTTGGAGGAAGGCAAAGCAGAGTATGATGAGAGAGCGTTTAAGGCTTTTTTGGAGTCCATCGGTGATTCTATTGTGTGCGTATCAGATGATGATATTGTCAAGGTGCATGTTCACACAAATGACCCGGGTCTGGCGATTCAGAAGGGTTTGAGTTATGGTTCTCTCAGTAAGATGAAGATTGACAATATGCGTGAGGAACATCAGGAACGTCTGATTAAGGATGCAGAAAAGTTAGCTGTCCAGCAGAAAGAAGAGGAAGAAATGCTGAAGATGGCTGAGAAGAAGGACGCTGCAAAGGAATATGGATTTATTTCTGTTTCTGTCGGCGATGGATTGAGCGAGATATTTAAAGGGATTGGCGTAGATTATCTGATTGAAGGCGGACAGACGATGAATCCAAGTACAGAAGATGTGCTCAATGCGATTTCTCAGGTCAATGCAAAGAATGTATTTGTACTGCCAAATAATAAAAATATTATTTTGGCAGCAGAGCAGGCCAAATCGTTGGTGGAAGACTGTAATGTGATTGTTATTCCGACTAAGACAATTCCTCAGGGTATTACCGCAGCCATTAATTTCTCTCCTGACCATACTCCAGAGGAAAACGAAGAAATCATGAAGGAAGAGATTGCCAATGTCAAGACAGCACAGATTACCTATGCAGTGCGCAACACGCTGATTAATGATATTGAGATTCATGAGGATGATATCATGGGCATCGGAGATAATGGAATTTTGGCAGCTGGAAAGGATATCAGTGAAATTACTTTGAAGACTGTGGATGCTATGGTGGATGAGGATTCTTCATTGATTAGTATTTACTATGGCAAGGATATGTCAGAGGAGGATGCAGCAGGTCTGGCAGAGAGTTTAGAGAGCAAGTATCCTTCTTTGGATGTAGAATTGAATGATGGCGGACAGCCAATTTATTATTATATTATCTCAGTTGAGTGAACTACCACAGACCGTAAAGGTGTGTGATTTTACAGCTAATATTTTAGAAAAAATAGATATAGATGCATCAGATAGAGGTAGGTGTTTGCCTACCTCTTCTTAGTTTATGGAGGGGAGCGGATATGATTGATTTGGAAAGCCCAGTGCAGAGCTTAAAAGGAATAGGTCCAAAAACCGCACAGCTTTTCGCAAAATTAAATATCAAGACGGTGGGAGATTTGCTAAAGCAGTATCCCAGAAGTTATGAGCGATTTGAGGCACCCGTCTCGGTGGAGGAAGCTTTTTTGCTGGATTTTGCAGCGGTGCAGGGTTATATTGCCAGTGTGCCAACCGTGCGCAGTGCAAGGCAAATGAAAGTGATTATCTGTCGGCTGCGAGGGCAGGGTAATAAAACAATTCGGCTGACTTGGTTTAATATGACTTATCTGGTACACACCTTAAAGCCAGGCAAAAAGGTTGTTGTGCGGGGGAAAATTACAGGCTCCGTGCAGGATCCTGTGATGGAGCAGCCACAGATATTCACCATAGAGGAATATGAGAAAAAAATGCATACATTGATGCCAATCTATCCGCTGACGGCAGGCTTGAGTAATTCTACCATCTCTAAGGCTATCGCACAAATTTTTGAGGAAGGTTTTGAGAGGCCCAAAGAGATACAAGAAATTGGTGCAGAAATTCGGAAGAAATATCAGTTGATGGAGTGGGAGGAAGCACTGTACCAAATTCATTTTCCAAAAAATGAGGAGGTATTTCAGACAGCCAGAAAACGATTAGTTTTCGATGAGTTTTATCAGTTTCTTTCCCAGATTGAAAAGCAGAAAGAGCAGTACACACGGGAAAAAAATCACTTTGTCCTAGTACGGCAACGTGAGGTAGAGAATTTGATTCAGCATTTGCCGTACCAGCTGACAGGAGCACAGTCGAGGGTGATAGAACAGATTCGTCAGGATATGTCAGGAATGTTTTTGATGAATCGCATGGTACAGGGAGATGTAGGCTCTGGGAAAACCATTGTGGCAGTTCTTGCGATGTATGAATGTGCCCTTTGCGGCTATCAGTCGGCCATGATGGCGCCTACAGAAGTGCTGGCGGTGCAGCATTATCGCTTTATGACTCGATTGTTTGAAGAAAATCACTGTGATATGCGTGTGGAACTTTTGACAGGCTCCATGACAGCCGCACAGAAGCGAGCTGCCTATCAGCGTATTGTACAGCATGAGGTGGATATGATTGTGGGAACGCATGCACTCATTCAGGAAAACGTGCAGTATGACCAGCTGGCTCTTGTTATTACGGATGAGCAGCATCGTTTTGGAGTCAATCAGAGAAAAGCACTAATGAATAAAGGGAGGACTCCAAATGTTATCGTTATGAGTGCCACTCCGATTCCACGTTCTTTGGCTATTATGATATATGGAGATTTGGATTTGTCCATTTTGGATGAGAAGCCTGCTAACCGACTGCCTATAAAGAATTGTGTGGTGGACAAGTCCTACCGTTTGACTGCATGGAAATTTATTCGAGATAAATTGAAGGAAGGCAGACAGGCCTATGTCATCTGTCCTATGGTGGAAGAAACTGAGGGGATGGAAGGAGAAAATGTGGTGGACTATGCCAAAAAGCTCAAAGATTGGATGCCAGAGTATTCGATTGATTATCTTCATGGCAAGATGAAAGAGGCGGAGAAAGAAGCATGCATGGGGGCTTTTGGACGAGGCGAATTGCAGGTGCTGGTTTCCACCACAGTCATTGAAGTTGGGATTGATGTGGCGAATGCGACGGTGATTTTAATTGAAAATGCAGACCGCTTTGGGCTGGCGCAGCTTCATCAGCTGCGCGGGCGCGTAGGACGTGGAGAATATCAGTCCTACTGCATTATGATAAACACCTCACCCACGAAAAATGCTAAGAAGCGACTGGAAATTTTAAATAATTCCAATGATGGTTTTGAGATTGCATCAAAAGATTTGCAGCTGCGCGGACCAGGGGACTTTTTCGGGATTCGCCAGAGTGGTATGTTAGAATTTGATTTAGGGGATGTCTATCAAGATGCGGATGTGCTGAAACTGGCGGCAGAGGCAGTGCGCAGCACTATCTAAATCTCCCTATTGTTTCAGGTTTGAATGTTTCTAATGCATCAAATTTTA
>JBJELF010000005.1:0-1522 GCA_051879015.1 Lachnospiraceae bacterium | reverse complement strand
ACTCCTTATAATTGATTGAATTTGCATTCTTTTGCGTTTAAAGGCTGTACATGGAGACGGTATCTATGCGTGTCAGGCATATTTGGAAATGTCTCGAAAGATTTAAAATATTTGCACCGGTAAATGCCGGTGCATTTTTATAAATAGATGCGAATGGTGTGTCAGTATCCTCCTCGATTGAGGGGGATTTTTTTTTGCAAGGTGGGAATGGAAAGAAAATCTGCTTGACGTATCCATAAAAATATCGTAAAATCGTGGACATTGGAGAATTTAACAAAAGTTTATTCGACATATTTCGAGTCATGATTCAGCCAGGCATGAAATGGCGGATTCGTGACAATTTTTGAAAGCTTTAAAAGAAAGAGTGACGATTTTATGGCAACACAATCAAACTATAATGCAGACAGTATCACCGTCTTGGAAGGATTGGAAGCGGTGCGTGTGCGTCCAGGTATGTACATCGGCGGCGTTTCTACTTCGGGATTAAACCATTTGGTTTATGAAATTGTGGACAATGCGGTAGATGAGCATTTGGCAGGTTTCTGTAATCATATTGAAGTGACTTTGGAGGCGGACGGTTCCGTTCGCGTAAAGGATGATGGCCGTGGGATACCAGTGGACCGACACAAGAAAGGAATCTCTGCAGAGCGAGTAATTTTTACAACCTTACATGCGGGCGGCAAATTTGATAATAATGCCTACAAGACCAGTGGTGGTTTGCATGGGGTAGGTTCTTCTGTAGTCAATGCTTTGTCTGAGTATTTAGAAATATGGATTTCCACTGGCGGAGCAATTTACTATGATCGATATAAACGTGGTGTGCCAGACCTCGAATTAAAAGATGGTCTGCTGCCTAAAAAGGGGAAAACGACTCAGACTGGTACAGAGGTGCATTTTCTCCCTGATGTGGAGATATTTGGCAAAGGAAAATGTCAGGCCAATGCCATCAAAAGTCGACTCCATGAAACCTGCTACCTAAATCCAGGTCTGGAAATTAAGTTCCGAAATTTGAGAGAAGGTGAGCAGGAAGAGATTACCTATTTGGAGACAGAGGGAATCTGTGCCTATATTAAGGAGTTGAATAAGGGTAAGGAAGAAATTCATCCGATTATTCAGATTAAGGGAGAGTGCGAAAACATTTTTGTTGAGCTGGCATTTCAGTTTATCAATACCTTTGATGAGAGAATTCTTGGTTATTGCAATAATATTTACACTTCCGATGGCGGTACCCATTTGACTGGTTTAAAAACAAAGTTTACACAAGTGATTAACATGTATGCCCGTGAGTTGGGTATTTTAAAAGAGAAGGACTTAAATTTTACAGGTCCTGATACTCGATGCGGCATGACAGCAGTGCTTGCCATTAAACATCCGGATCCTATGTTTGAGGGACAGACTAAGACAAAACTCGGCAGTGCCGATGCAGCTAAGGCGGTTGCTACGGTGGTGGGCGAGCAGCTTCCTCTATTTATGGATAAAAATGTGGAAATCTTGAAGGATATCATTGCCTGTGCGGAGAAAT
>JBJELF010000004.1:0-34097 GCA_051879015.1 Lachnospiraceae bacterium | reverse complement strand
TTCTATACTACAATGCTCAATATTTCAAGTATTTTTTTATACAAAATCTATTTTCCGAGAGAACGATTATAAAAATACAGGACAACTTTCTCCAAATAGCGTTTCAAAACAATCTGTATTTCTTCCCTAGGGTGAATCGGTTTTACCAAAATAGAATAGATGCCACATCTTCTTGCTCCCCACACATCGGTAAAAAGCTGATCTCCCACAAAAACGGTGGTGTCCTTATTGGTCCCCATCTGCTCCATCGCCTTGAGATAACCTCTCTTTGATGGCTTGTCCGCCTTAAAAATATATTCCGCTCCCACAGCATCAGCAAACGATTTTACTCTTGGCTCCTTGTTGTTAGAAATAACACAACAATTCATTCCGATTTGTCTGAGGTACGCAAACAAATCCATCGCGCGCTCATCAGCAGGCGCACCATGAGGGACTAAAGTGTTGTCAATATCAAAAAGTACTCCTCGGATTCCATCCTGATATAATTGTGCAAAATCAATCTGATATGTGGAATCGATACACTCAGAAGGATAAAATTGCTCTACTATCATTCCTCTTTTCCCTTCTGCATCAATTTTATCAATTCTTCGGCAAACGTATGAACATCCTTAAACTCTCGATAAACGGAAGCAAAACGAACATAAGCTACTTCCTCCAAGTTTTTGAGCCGCTCCATCACCAGCTCGCCAATCTGCTCGCTGGTCACTTCCTTAACATCCATAGCAAATATTTCATTTTCTACATCATTGACCAAATCACGAATCTGTTCAATTGAGACCGGTCGCTTATGGCATGCCATCAACACGCCTTTCTCAATTTTTTCACGATTGAACGGTTCCCTAGACAAATCTTTTTTAACCACCATCAGCGGAAATGTCTCTAACTTTTCATATGTAGTAAAACGCTTGCCACAGGCCTCACAAAGTCGGCGTCTGCGAATAGAATTATTGTCGTCCGAAGGTCTAGAATCAATGACTCGATTTAACTCTGCATTGCAAAATGGACATTTCATAATTATACCGCCAGCAAATTTGCTTTCCCTTTCTTCTAAAATTTAATGCTGACCAAACATTCATGCCTGCTTGTCAGACATTCAAAATTCATTTTTATTATATCGATAATTTGAAGCTACGTCAAGGAATTTCCCTATAATTTTCTTCTGTATTTTTCTCCTTCTCTAAATTTTTCTGCCAAATCTTTTAAACTTTTTTATCCAACTTTCCATACCGACTACTTTTTCTGTCTCCATATTTCAAAACTCCACGGTACCCACCAGCAGAGTTTTGAAAATAGCCCACCAATTAAATTGTGGTGTTTTTCTCATGAAATTTCATTTTGCATCAAAACTGCACTTTCTTATACATTCCTCTTCTTTAATATCTACCAAAATAATATCTGGCCCAATATGGCAAATCTTGTCAAATGCAATCCAATATTCTGTATCTCTCCCCAAAAAACCCCATACTTTAGCACAGCCGGGCACAATAATAGCAATAATTTTCCCCGACTTCAAATCAAACTCCACATCCGCCACATAGCCCAGACGCTTACAATCATTCATATTAATTACTTCTTTTTGACGCAGTTCACACAAATTCATAGCTGCCCTCATCAAAAATCGTTATTACTAGTATATGTATTTTTTTTGATTTCTCTACAGCCTTCCTCAAATTTTGTTTCGTTATGCAGCACTTTATGAAATCACAACTATTTTTTCCCTACAAACAATGATTAAATATTAAGATATTGAGGGATAAAAAGGCTTTTTGCCTCCATGACACCTACGCATTGTCACGTATGTTCTGCTCTTGCAATCTGAAAAACAGAAACAAATAAATTGAATAGTTGCCTGTTTTTATCCCATAATACATAAGAAACCATATAGCAAACGGATATGCTTCCCAAGCGGAGCACCATCATACAATACATTTTATTTGGAGGTCTTTATGGAAAATCAAAGAAATACACAACAGGAAGAACAAAAAATGCAGGAAGAACGCATCCGGGAAACAGGACAGGTCATGCTTGAGGATAATAGCTGCCATCATAAAATTCATCTGCTCTCCATCATCGGCGAAATTGAAGGACATGAAAATTTATCCTCCTCTCAAAAAAGTACCAAATATGAGCATATTTTACCCCAACTCGCTGCCTTAGAGGATGACCAATCTGTGGATGGTATGTTGGTACTGTTAAATACTTCTGGCGGCGATGTGGAAGCCGGTCTTGCCATCGCAGAAATGATTTCTACCATGTCCATTCCCACCGTATCTTTGGTTTTGGGCGGCAGTCACTCCATTGGGGTTCCCCTTGCCGTCTCCACCAATTATTCTTTTATCGTAAAAAGCGGCACCATGCTGATTCATCCCGTCCGCATGAGTGGTTCCGTCATCGGAGCCCCCCAAACCTATGACTATTTTCAGCGAATCCAAGATCGTATCACTCGTTTTATCGCAGAACACAGCAAAAGCAGTCAAGGACGTTTAGAACAGATGATGATGAATCGAGGACAGCTGACCAAAGATTTAGGTACTATTTTGGTTGGAGAGGAAGCTGTTCGCGAGGGTCTCATTGATGAAATCGGCGGTATTCAGGAGGCATTACAAAAACTGCATCAGCTCATTGATAGCAGACGCTCCAAGCATATCTAAACACTTTATGCCCGCTTTTAGCCTATGATAAGAGGAGCCGTCACAAACTTTTTTGCGGCTGCTCCTCTCATCATACTTTTCTATACTTCTTTTCTCTTCGCAACCATTTCCTGCAATTCTTCCACAGAGAAGGTATAGTTTGTGTTGCAAAAATGACAATTTACTTCAATCGGTTTGTTGTCTGCAATCATTTCTTCCAAATCTGAGGTTGCAATACTGGCGAGCGCTCGTTCCACACGACTTTTACTGCAATTGCATTGAAACTGCACTGGCATACGGTCTGTAATTTCCACACCCAAATCTCCCAGCACAAACTCCAAAATTTCTTCAGGTGTCATTCCCTGTTCTAAAAGAGAGGTAACAGAGGTGACATTAGCTAAATTCTTTTCAATTGCTGCAATCGTCTCTTCCTCCGCAAAAGGCAGTAACTGAATCATAAATCCACCTGCCTGGCGTACGGTATTATCCTTGTTCATCAGCACTCCCAGTGCTACAGAGGACGGTGTCTGTTCAGAAGCAGCATAGTAATAAGTTAAGTCTTCTGCTATTTCTCCAGAAACCAAAATAGTCTGTCCCACATAAGGTTCCTTGAGACCAATATCCTTAATAACACTCAACACACCCAAATCCAATGCACCAGCTACATCTAATTTTCCCTTGCTGTTGGCATGAATCAACACATTTGGATTATTGACATAGCCTTTGACATTTCCCTTATTGTCCGCTGTGACTAAAAGTCCGCCAATTGGTCCCTCACATTCAATCTTTAGGGTCATCACATCTGTATCATTTTTCATCGTACTGCCCATCATAGCACCTGCCGTTAATAATCTTCCCAAAGCAGCAGTCGCCACTGGACTAGTATTATGAGCATTTCTTGCAAATTCAACTAAGTTTTTGGTAGCAACAGCAAAAGCACGCACCTGACTATTGCCCGCCGTTGCCCGAACTAAATAATCTTCCATTTTTTATTTTTTCAATCCTTTCTTCTAAACTTCTTTTTTTCCATGCTCTCTTGCCACAATATACATACGCTCACAGCGACGTTTTGGCACATTGCGGCTCATACCATCATAGGCCGCCACAAATTCTAAACCGGCACGCTCTAACAAAGTTTTAATTTCCTCCAAATGCCATGCTTTCTGATAATGAATTTCATTGGAACGGCTGTATCGCCCATCCTCCTCACGCCGAAAAATTGTCATCGCATACTCATTTATCCGCTCATCCTCATAGAAATAATTTTCCCAGATAAAACAGCTCTCCTCCTGCGTCTCGCCAAAGGTACGATCTCCTACAATCTGCTCAAAATAATACTGCGTTTTTAAATCAAAGACAAAAATTCCTTTTGGATCAAGGTAATTATTCACTAGGCGAAATACCTGCTCCAAATCCGCCTCCTCAAGAATATAATTCATCGAATCACAAACGCTTACAATGGCCCTCACTGTTCCATACAGCTCAAATTCCCTCATATCCTGCAGCAAATATAAAATGTCATGCCCACTCTCCTGTTTTTTCTCGCGAGCCAAATCGAGCATCTCGATGGAATTATCCAGACCAATCATATCATAACCTGCACTTGCCAGCAATTCAGTCATAATGCCAGTACCACAGCCCAACTCTAGTACAAGACCATCTTCAATTTTCTCTTCCTTCAAAATGCCCTTGATATATTCACACCAATCTTCATAAGGAATTTCATCCATGAACTGGTCATAAACCGCTGCAAACCCGGTATATGCTTCCTGTTGTTCCATTTGTATCAGTCTCCCTCTTCATTGTCTTCAAACGAAAGCTATTGTATCAAGACTAATTAAAAAATGCAATAAAAAAATCAAAACATGTATAGCCACGCAAAATCTGGTCATACTATAAACAGTCAGATAAAACTTTTTTTATCTGCAAGGCGATTTGTGACTCCCCTTCTGCAAATCGCCACTTATACAAAAGAACAAAATACTTATCCTCCCCTTTTTTTAATCCCCATCCATTTGCATCGAACATGCAATGGATGGGGATATTTCATCCGTATACAGTTATTTTTTAATTCATCTGACTCAACAACTTCTCTACAGTCACCAACTTGACACAAAGTGCAAACAGCTCACTAGCTGCCTTCATCTCCTCCAAGTTTGGATAAGACGGGGCAATACGAATATTGCTGTCCTGTGGATCCAAACCATAAGGATAAGTTGCACCTGCTCCTGTTAAAGTCATACCTGCCTCTTTACATTTTGCTACGATAGCTTTTGCACAGCCTTCCACTGCATTGAAAGAAATGAAATATCCACCTAATGGTTTAGTCCAAGTACCGCAGCCAGTGCCGCCCAATTCTCTCTCTAAAGTATCCTCTACCACTTCAAATTTTGGACGAAGAATATCTGCATGTTTCTTCATATGTGCCTTGATTCCATTAATATCCTTGAAGAATCTGACATGGCGCAGCTGATTTACCTTGTCATAGCTAATAATCTGGATAGCCATCGTTTTCTTGGAGTCTTCCAGATTTGCCTTAGAACTTGCCATAGCAGCAATACCAGAACCAGGGAAGGTAATCTTTGAGGTAGAGGCAAATTTTAATGCACGGTTTGGATTTCCAGCCTTCTCACATTCTTCAATAATCTCTAAAATTTCTGGCTGATTGTCCTCGTAGAGATGATGTACACAGTAAGCATTATCCCAGAACAGACGAAAGTCCTCTGCTGCGGTCTTCATGCTCGCAAAACGACGCACAACCTCATCGCTATAAATTACACCATTTGGATTGCCATACTTTGGCACACACCAAATACCCTTAATAGCGTCATCTTCTGCAACCAACTTCTCCACTAAATCCATATCCGGACCATTCTCATCCATTGGAATTGGAATCATCTCAATGCCAAACAACTGTGTAATTGCAAAATGTCTGTCATATCCAGGTACTGGACACAAAAACTTTACTTTATCTAACTGACACCAAGGAGTAGAACCCAAATATCCATGCATATAGCCTCTTGCCACCATATCAAACATGACATTCAAGCTGGACACACCGTACACAATGACCTTGTCGGCAGATACGTTCATCATCTCACCCATCAGTCTTCTCGCTTCAAGCAATCCTACCAGTCCGCCATAATTTCTCACATCAATGCCTTCCTCGCTGACATAATCCGAATCAGCATTCAAAACATCCATAAGCCCACGGCTTAAATCTAGCTGCTCCGTACATGGCTTTCCTCTGGACATATCTAGCTTCATACCCAAAGCTTTCTTGTCTTCATACTGCTTTATCAACTGCGCTTCCAAATTCAACAGTTCTTCTTTACTCATCTTACTAAATTCTGCCATATGTCTTTCCTCCTGTTTTTTATCATCATGATATGATTCTGTCTTCCTCTGCGCCATTATACACACTATTTAAAGACTTCCGTAGTAGATTGTAAATGAATTGTCATATTTTTTCAAGATTATTTTTCTTAATTTTTAATCTGTATATTCTTTTTAAAATGAAGTTTTTTCTTGTGAAATCTTTATTTTATTTTGTAGTGTTTTTCCATAAAGAACATTTGTTTTTCTAAAAAAGACATCGCTCTATTATTTTTTAGCCAATTTTGTTAATATTCTCTTATTTTTTTCAATTTTTTGATGAAATATACACGAAACTTTTTTTCCTCTATCCGTCTCACTCCTCCTTAAAAAGATAAAGCCCTATTTTCTTCCTCAAATTATTCTTGTGCTGGAGTTTACGAAACTTCTATTGCTAATTTTTAATTTTTACTTTATTATATAAAGAAAAAGTTTCTTTATACTATTTATTTTACAAAAGAAACTTAAAAAAACTTAGTGGAGGGTCAGTACCATGAATGAAATCGACTCAAAAATTATCCATATTCTTCAGCAAAACGCTCGCACACCACTCAAACAAATCGCTTCCGAGGTCTTCTTATCCTCGCCAGCTGTGTCCGCCCGAATTACAAAATTAGAAGAAGAAGGCATTATCAAAGGCTATCATGCCTCGGTAGACCCTATGAAACTAGGATTTCCCATCAAGGCCTACATTAGCTTAGAAATCAGTCCATCTCAGAAAAGTCATGTTTATCCAATTTTAAGAGAACATCCTAATGTACTGGAATGCGACTGCGTTACTGGAAATTACTCACTGCTTATTAAAGTTGCTTTTCCAAATACTATGGATTTGGATGCCTTTATCGGCGAAATCCAACATTTTGGAAAAACCAGTACTCAGATCGTATTTTCCACCATTGTAGAATCAAGAAGCGTACAAATTCCAGCTTCTGATAAATTGCGCTAATTGCACGAAAAAATGAATGGCTAATAACAATCAAGTAGAGGGAAACGATTTTCTATTTTTTCCCTCTACTTGATTGTTATTTATTTTCTATTTATTGAAAGAAATTTCCTTTCTTTCATCGATTAGCTGATAATCTCTGTGATGTCCTACATAGCGGTAAGCTGGACGAATAATCTTTCCACGATTCACCAATTCTTCCAAACGATGTGCACACCATCCACTAATACGAGCTGTAGCAAAAATAGGCGTAAACAATTCTTCTGGGATTCCCAGCATACAATATAAAAATCCACTGTAAAAATCTACATTTGCACAGATTGGTTTCTGCATCTTGCGCTGCTGCTGCACCAAAGGCGGAGCTAAACGCTCAATCAAATCCAACAATTCAAACTCATCCATCAAGCCCTTTTCCTCTGCCAAGTCTTTCGCACCTTTCTTCAAAATGACCTCTCTCGGATCAGACAGAGTATAAACCGCATGACCCATACCATAAATTAGTCCTGCTCCGTCAAAAGCCTGCTTGTTTAAAATTTTCTGCAAATATTCTCTGACTTCATCTTCATCCTTCCAATCCTTGACATTTGCCTTGATATCCTGCATCATTTGCTGAACTTTCAGATTGGCACCACCATGTCGCGGTCCCTTCAAGGATGCAATCGCCGCCGCAATAGCAGAGTAGGTATCTGTACCAGAAGATGTGACCACATGAGTCGTAAAGGTAGAGTTATTACCGCCACCATGCTCGGCATGGAGCACCAATGCCATATCCAATACCTGTGCTTCCAACTCAGTATAATGTCCGTCATCACGAATCATACGCAGCAGATTTTCTGCAATAGAACAATTTCTGCTAGGCTTACGAATAATGAGACAGTCATCACACTTAAAATGACGATAAGAATAATAAGCATAAGCCGAAATCACTGGCATCTTAGCAATCAACTGCAGAGACTGCAACAATACATTTTCCACTGAGATATCATCTGGCTTTGGATCATAAGAATACAAAGTCAAAATACTACGCTGAAGAGAATTCATAATATTTTCATTGGCAGCACGCATGATGACATCACGCACAAAACCACCTGACAATTCCTGCAAATCATAAATTACACGAATAAACTCGTCCAATTCATCTCTTGTTGGCAACTTTCCAAACAAAAGCAAATAACTCGTCTCCTCAAAACGAAAACGGCGACTTTCATTGCCCTCAAGAAGATCTTTTACATTATATCCCTGATAATATAAATTTCCCTCTGCCGGAATACGTCTGCCCTCCACAATGTCCATTGCAACTACGTCAGAAATTTCGGTCAAACCAGTCAACACACCGCGACCTGTAGAATCACGCAACCCACGCTTGACATCATACTCTACATATAAATTCTGATTAATCATGCCAGAGTGGGTACAATACTCCACCATTTTCAAAAAACTAGCTTCATTCTGTTCACCCAATGTCATCATTTCCTGATTTTTTGTCATGGTCTCATCTTCCTTTCATCATAATATATGTCTTTTGGTGAGGGCTCCCATGTCTCATCTGCCCTCCGCACGCTCCGTTATCCTCTTCAAAGCAAAAATTTTTTCTATACGGCTCATGCACAAAAACAACTGCAATAATATAAAACTATCCTGCATATTCTTACAGTCATCTTTCATTACTTTATCGTATAAATTTTTTAATTTCAATGCTTTTTTATACTTTCCACAGTTTCCATAAAAACAAAATATAATCATTCTATTTTTTCGTGATTATTCAATTATTTCCTCATATTATTAAGCTAATCAAAGCTCTGTTTTTTTATCATTTTAAGTTTTTATAGTTTAAGTGATTCCTGAACCAATTCCAAACAGCCTCCTCTTACGTTCAATCATCTCATCAACCTTACTCAGATAAGTAGATACATCCTTCACATTTTCAATACGTTCAATCTTCTTTTCTCGATTGTCATGCCATACCACTTTCGTAGTAGCACCTGCACCCAATGCTACAATACTCTGTTTTTCCTCCATAATCAATATGTTGTAAATGCCAGCCTTTCCTGGCATTGCATAGCCTGTGTTCTCAAAATTACCTGCCATATTCTTCTGACGATAAAGATAGTAAGGCTCCATTCCAAGTTCCTTCGTGTAGGCAGCTGCTACACCCATCATTTCCTCCGTATTTTCAATGCGCAGTCCTGCATAATCTTCCTTAAACATATTTAGGCGGGCAGTTCGCTTGATTGCTAGAGAATGCACTGTAATATTGTCTGGTTTTAGCTTTGCTAACTGCTGCATCGTATTCTCCACCTCAGCTATACCTTCGTCCGGCAAACCTAAAATTAAATCCATATTAATATTATCAAAGCCTAACTCTCGAGCCATCGCATAAACATCACAAATCTGCTGCACACTATGTTGTCTTCCGATAATCTTCAGCGTCTTATCCTGCATCGTCTGAGGATTGATGGAAATACGCGTCACCGGATGCCGCCTCATCACCTCCAATTTTTCACGAGTAATACTGTCCGGTCTGCCCGCTTCTACTGTAAATTCCAGCAGATGCGATAAATCAAAACTTTTCTCCACTTTTGTAAGCAGTCGATCCAACTGTTCTGCCGTCAGTGTAGTCGGTGTACCCCCGCCAAAATAAATTGTATTGAGATATTTTCCTGCAAACATCTGAGCGGTCGCCTCAATTTCCTTAAACAATGCCTCCAAATATTCATCCACTCGAGCCGCCCATCTTCCAATCGGATAGGAAGTAAAACTGCAGTACAGACAGGTGGTAGGGCAAAATGGAATACCAATATACAGGCTGTATCCATTTTCATAGTTTAACCTCTTTAGCAGCTTTAATTCCCTCTTTGCAATCTCCAGACTTAGCTTAGACTTTTCTTCACTGCATAAATACGCCTCTCTCATATGCTGAAAAATCATTTCATCGCTGCAGCCCTGTTCCAACAGACTCATGGGAATTTTAGTTGGTCGAATTCCCGTCAAAGTTCCCCAAGGAAGCTGTTTTCCCGTTGCCTGTGATAATAGACAATAAATCATTTTTTTCAGAGTTGTGCGTGTTTCTCGATGCTCTGCGATACAGATGGATTTCTCCATGCTGCCCACACCCTCCAATGTGACCCTCACAGAATCATCTTCATACACGATTGAAAGAACTCGGTCTGCTGCTTCTATTCCTTCTCTGCTTCCTTTATATACTCTGATTTCTTCTCCAGGATAAAAAGCCATCAGCAGCGCACGGGCATCCTGCTCAAAGAAATCTTTACTTAAATAAATTGCAGTTGTCATAATCTCTCCTGTTCTCTTTCCAAACCACTTACTATAGTGTCTGTCCAGTAAGTATCGGCTTTCAAGCAAAAGGGCTGTTGCCTTCATGAAACAACAGCCTCTCTCTATCCAATCAAATGATGTTGGAATCAAAATGACTTTTGACCCCACGACACCTATGGACTACTGCGCACGTTGTGTTCTCGCAATCCTGGTATCATCAAATCCTTCCATAGTATCTTGCCACTGGATTATACTCCTTCTCATGTCCGATATCTGTCGGTTCATTATGTCCTGGATAGACTTGTACCTCATTAGGCAGTACAAACAGCCTCTTACAGATAGAATAAATGATATCCTTTGTGCTGGAACCAGGGAAATCCGTACGCCCTAATGATTCACAAAATAAAGTATCTCCACTGAGTAACACCTTTTCGGATGCAATATAGTAGCAGCAAGAACCCTTCGTATGTCCTGGCGTATAGATAACCTCCAACTGATATCCAATCAAATCCAGCATCTCTCGATCTGTGACATAGTAATCTGCTTTCAAAGTATAGGGAGTAAACCATAATCCAGATAAATTGATATTGGCATCTGTCAAAGTCTCTTTCTCTTTCTCATGAGCATAAATCGGAATGTTATAATAATTCTTGAGACCCTCTGCCGCCAAAATATGATCAAAGTGTCCATGAGTCAACAAAATCGCCATCGGTTTCACTCCCAAACGAGTGCATACCGTCTTGATACGCTCCTCATTGTCTGCTGGATCCACCACAAAAGCTTCTTTCGTATTTTCATTATATACAATATAACAGTTGGTATGCATCGCACCCACAGTTAGCGAATGAACCTTCATTCTCTCATCCTCCTAATCGCTTGACATTTTCTACTCTCGGCAACGTCTTTAATTTTGCAAGCAGGCTGCAATATTCTTCCATATCCTTTACCACAAAAGATACCTCAATAACAATGGGATCTCCTGCCAAAGCATGGGAAGAATTGAAACCGGTGATGTTAATTTTTCGCTCTCCAAACAGACGCGTTACATCAGCCACCAATGTAGGATGAGCTTTGCCATAAATTCTGATACTGATAGTATAGCCATTGGGATTATTTTTAACTCCCTCCAGATCCCACTTAGCTGGCTGAAGACGAACTCTTTCCTCCTCAGACAAATTACGAATATTGCCGCAGTCTATGCGATGGATTGAAATACCACGCCCTCGCGTCACGTAAGCAACAATGTCATCTCCTGGCAGAGGCGAACAACATCGGGACATATGCTTTGCAAAATCACTTGAGCCTGTCACAATAATATCTCCA
This sequence comes from Lachnospiraceae bacterium, assembly GCA_051879015.1. Classification (GTDB taxonomy): domain Bacteria; phylum Bacillota; class Clostridia; order Lachnospirales; family Lachnospiraceae; genus JBJELF01. The sequence goes on along the minus strand of JBJELF010000004.1, from coordinate 22,550 downwards.
TTATGTTTGGACAATCCCTCATTGTCCAGACTTTTATTAATTGCACTTTCAATCAGCTCGCTGTCTGTCATCTCGCTCTTTTTCTTCTTTTTGTATTCATCTAAGAGCTTATTAACAATCTGACCTTCTTTCAGACCGCCGTGACCAATCGCTGCCAAGACTGCATCCCATGTACGAAAACCATACTTCTCCAATACAGCCTGCTGAAATTCGGGCTTGAGCAAATCACTGACCACCAGCGATTTTGACTTACAATAATCTGTGATTAGCTCCTTGCCTCGAATAATATTCTCTTCTTTCAGCTGATGCTTAAACCACTGGTTAATCTTAGAACGAGCCTGAGAACTCTTTACAATTTTCAGCCAATCTCTACTGGGTCCCTTCGCTGTTTTAGAAGTTAAAATCTGCATACGATCGCCATTTTGAATCTCATAATCAATCGGTACTAATTTTCCATTTGCCTTTGCTCCCACCATCTTATTTCCCACTTCTGAATGAATATTGTAAGCAAAATCAATGGGATTAGAGCCTTTTGGCAAATCAACTACCTTACCATCTGGTGCAAAACAATAGATATTGTCAGAAAATAAATTAAACTCATTTTTGACAGAAGATAAAAACTCCTGATTATCATCATTTTGGTACTCTAACATATGGCTTAGCCATGTAAATTTCTCCTCATCTGCTTTCAGAGAAGTCTCATTAGAACCTTTTTCCTTGTATTTCCAATGTGCCGCAATACCATACTCAGCAATCTCATGCATTTCTTTGGTACGAATCTGAATTTCAAACATCTGTCCATAATTTCCCACCAATGTAGTGTGAAGAGAACGATATCCATTTGGTTTTGGAGTAGCAATGTAGTCTTTAAAACGACCCGCCATCGGCTTATATTTCTCATGAACCACACCTAATGCACCATAACAGTCTCTCACAGTATCCACAATAATACGCACTGCAAAAATATCATAAATCTGCTCCAGCGATTTATTTTGCTTCACCATCTTTTTATAGATACTAAATAAATGTTTGACACGCCCTGAAATCTGGCATTGAATGCCTGCCTCTTCCATATACTGGCTGACATCCGCCTGAATTTGACTGATTAACTGCTCTCGCTTACTTTGCGTCAAAATCAATTTCTCACAAAGTTCTTGATAAATATCTGGTTTCAGATACATCAAAGCTAAATCATCCAGCTCAATCTTAATTTTGGAAATGCCCAGACGATCCGCAATAGGTGCAAAAATATCCATCGTCTCCTGCGCCTTCTGAATCTGCTTTTCCGGCTTCATATACTGCAAAGTTCTCATATTATGCAGACGGTCCGCCAGTTTTATCATAACCACACGAATATCTTTCGCCATTGCTAAAAATAACTTTCGCAAATTTTCTGCCTGTTTATCAGCTTCCATGGCCTCACGACTGCCATTGTTCCCAAGGCTCCACTTGATATGAGTTAATTTTGTGACACCATCCACCAACATTGCAATCGTCTCACCAAACTCCTCGGTCAAATCCTCCAACGTCACATCCGTGTCCTCTACCACATCATGCAAAAGTCCGGAAGCAATTGTCTCCATGTCCATATGAATTTCATTTAATATAATAGCTACACAGATTGGATGAATAATATATGGCTCCCCTGACTTTCTCTTAATACCATTATGTTTTGAATTTGCCAAGTGATACGCTTTTCGAATTAATTCCAAATCCGCATCCGAACGTGTCTTGATACCATCTTCCAACTCTTGATACAATACATCGGGCTCTGTAAAATCTTTTGGAGCGCGAATTCGATTCACAGGATTTTCTACTTTATCCTCCTTGATTTGTTTCTCTGCGTCTGTTTCCATATATTATCACCTCTTTATCTTTTTTGATTTGTCAACTACTTGCCTTCATAACAGATGACAGATGCCACATCATAACCTGCCAATTTCTCTCTTCCTTTTAAACCTGCCAGTTCCATCAAAAAGCAAACCTTAACTACCTCGCCGCCTAACTGCTCTACCATCTTAATGATAGCTGCCGTGGTACCTCCTGTCGCAATCAAATCATCGATAATCACTACCTTCTGTCCTGGTACAATTGCATCTGCATGCATCTCAACAGTCGCAGTACCATATTCCAAATCATAAGTACACTCAATCGTCTTTCTTGGAAGCTTGCCTCTCTTTCTCGCCATTACAAACCCCTTCTTCAAAGTATAAGCCACTGGCATACCAAAAATAAAACCTCTGGACTCCGGTCCCAATACTACATCAAAATCTACACCTTCTAATTGTTTGATAATACCGTCAATGGCTAGCTGCAATCCCTCTGGGTCCTGAATCACTGAAGTAATATCACGAAACATAATACCTTCTGTTGGGAAATCTGGAATGGTTGTCACAAAATCTTCTATTCTCTTCATTGTATTTTCCGCCTTTCATCAACTATGTGTCCTGCCGAACAGGAATGATTGTTCACACAGTATACCACTAATTTCTATTTTCTTGCAACTATTTCTCACACACTTTTCAAAATATCTCATTCTTACCTGTAAGCATTTTAATTCATGCACAATTGCTCTCAATCAACAATCACACAGTAATTCTGTACTACAATCTGCAAAGTGCAATTCCCTCGAAATTCATTGATGGTCGGATAATAGGTAAAAGCCATGTCTACTGAATTGGGATTACCCCTCAGCAAATCTTCTTTTGCCTGCACGCCAAAATTTTCCTGAACTAGATTCCAAAATTCCTCGAGATTTCCAAAATAGATTGCCTCTATCCCATAGCCGCTGCGATTCTCCACCTGCATACGCAGAACATTTTTATTCTTGCCCAAAATAAAGGCTCTATGAATCTTAAAATGCTGCTCTGCAAATAACGGCTTGGGATTTCCTTTTCCAAACGGTTCCAAAAGTTCCAACTCATGAATCAAAGAATCCGAAATATACTGTATCGGCATAGCTGCATCGATATTGACAACAGGAACAAAATCATCCTTCGTTAATCCGGTATCTTGATTGATGCGTGTCACAAAAGTATCATAATTTTCTGCAGGAATCGTCAAACCTGCTGCCATAGGATGCCCTCCAAAACGACTTAGCAAATCCTTACATTTAATCAGTCCGGCATACATATTGTAACTCTCAATGGAACGTCCAGAGGCCTTGCGCCCTCCTTCTGCATCAGTGAATACATAGACTGGATGGTTATATTTTTCTCGAATACGCCCCGCAATAATTCCTACCAGACTTTCATGACATCCCTTCAAGTACACACAAATGATGGGATTTTTATATAATTGTTCTCTTTCAATCTGCTCAATGGCTTTTTCTGTGCCTTCCAATGTCATCTCTTTCCGACTCTCATTTAATTCCTTTAATTCTATTGCAATGGCTGCCGCTCGACTGCGATTTTTGCAAGTCAGTAAATCCAAAGCAATTTTTACAGTCTCCAATCTTCCCGCCGCATTAAAACAGGGACCAATGACAAAGCCGATATGGTAGGAGGAAATCTTTTTTTCATTAAGCTGGCATGCCTTAATGAGTTCCTGCAACCCCACATTTTTAGTCTCTGCCAGACGTTTCAATCCTTCCTTGACTATAATGCGATTCTCATCCTGCAAGTCCATCACATCAGCCACTGTTGCGATGGCCGCATAGGGCAGCAGCTCATACAAGTCCTCTTTTTCTATTTTATAATATTCATATAATACTTCAATCAATTTGTAGGCTACCACAGCGCCACAAATTTTTTTAAAAGGATAGGGACAGTCCATTTGCTTAGGATTGACAATAGCATCTGCTTCAGGCAGCTGATAGATTCTTCCCTGCTCGGTATCATCATAAGGTACCTCATGATGATCCGTGACAATCACCTTCATCCCCAAAGTTTTTGCATAGGAAATAGCCTCAAAAGCTGCAATGCCATTATCGCAGGTCAAAAGGAAGGTAATTCCTTTCTCATGAGCTTCATTGACAATGCGCTTATTCAACCCATATCCTTCTATCACTCGGTCGGGCGTGAAGACTTCTGCCTCTCCTCCCACTCTTCGAATACCTGTCCACAAAATCAAGCTGGCAAAAATACCATCATCATCAAAATCACTGGCAATTGCAATGGTTCCACCTCGCTCAATTTCCGCAGTCAGATAATCCAACGCCAACGGTATATCTTTTAACAGCCATGGAGAATATAAATCCTCTAATGTACCTTTAAGGTATTTTTTATACTCTTCATCTTTCACAATATCCCGATTGCGCACCAATTTCGCCACAATAGGGCTAATCTTATATTTTTCTGCCACAGCATTATAGTCCGCTTTCTTGTTGGTCAATAACCATTTTTCTTTCATAATAATCTCCATTCCATCTCTTGTACTGGAATCCAAGAAATGATAATTTTTATCTCTATCAAAAATAAGCTGCCGCATACCTGCAGCAGCCCATTTCTTTACAAAAGGATAATTATCTATTTTTATTAATAAAATCTGGAACCTGTGGAATACTTTTGCCCTTATTCGCATTATTTCCGCTTACATTAGAAGATGTTCTGGAAGTAGCATGATTTTTATCTATTTTATCTGCACTTCTATCATATCCATAACCTCTATCCAGCGTACTTCCACTTCTGGAAGCCGTACTTGGTCCTACCGGTCTTTTGAGGGTTGAATTCACCCCAGAATTTCTTGCTGGATTCTTTGGAGCAGTTGACTTTATAGAAGCTCTAGAGAAGTTAGATTTCTTCGGAATACTTGGTTCTACATCTGCTACGCCTGTTGCAATCACGGTAATCGTACAGGTATCCTGTTCTGTCTCATCATATGTAGCACCAAAGATAATATTGGCATCCTCTCCTGCCAGCTCTCTAACATAACTTGCTGCTTCGTTAACCTCTGGCAGACTGATATCTCCAGCCACATTGATTAACACATGAGTTGCACCATCTATCGTAGTTTCCAATAACGGAGAAGAAATGGCAATCTGCATCGCTTCTACTGCCTTATTATCGCCTTTTGCAGTACCGATACCAATGTGAGCAATACCCTTGTCCTTCATAACAGTCTGCACATCTGCAAAGTCAAGATTAATCAAACCAGTAATATTAATCAGGTCAGTGATACCCTGAACAGACTGCTGCAACACCTCATCAGCCTTCTTCAAAGCCTCTGGCATACTGGTACGCTTGTCCACCAACTCCAACAATCTGTCATTTGGAATGACAATTAAAGTATCGACACATTCCTTTAATTTTGCAATACCATTGGCAGCATTGACGGCACGAGCCTTGCCCTCAAACATAAATGGCTTGGTCACTACACCAACTGTCAAAATACCCATATCCTTGGCAATCTTGGCAACAACTGGCGCAGCGCCTGTACCAGTACCGCCTCCCATACCACAAGTAACAAATACCATATCAGCGCCCTCAATCACCTGAGTTAAATCTTCGGCACTCTCTTCAGCAGCCTTCTCTCCAATCTCAGGCTTAGCACCTGCACCAAGCCCCTTCGTCAGTTTTTCACCAATCTGCATAGCAGTCGGAGCTTTACAAAAACGAAGTGCCTGCTTATCTGTATTTACTCCAATAAATTCAACACCTACAATATCTTCTTCTACCATGCGATTTACCGCATTATTTCCAGCTCCGCCCACACCAATTACCATAATTTTTGCAGAGTTTTCTGATTCATTTACCTTTATTTCGTACAAAGTCTTTCCTCCTTATATACACAACTACAATACTTCCAAAGCAAGTCTATTCATATAATATAATTTTTCATTAAATTGGTCAATACTTCTTATTATTTTTTCTTTTTTTTTTTTGCGCAAATTTTGTCTTGATTCGTAGCTATTTCACCCGCTAATTACTTTCATTATAGTCCAAAGCTTCCTCGCTGCTTTCCTCTTCTGTATCCAGAGAAAAATAATATGTCTTTTGGGGATTCTCTCCATTGTAATTTTCTAAATGCAGGACACCTCCACGATTGTTTAATCGTTTCATCAGTGCATCCAGCATATCAGAAAGTTCCTGCACTTTTCCTTCTAAATAGTAAGGGCGACCCAATTGTACAGTAATATTGTCAATATATAAGTTTACTTCATTATTTACACAAAAACGAATTTTTTCTGGATATATTTCATATTTATGTAACATTCGAGTCAACTCTATCAAGGAAGAAAAAATATTTTCATCAACGATATTCAGCTTTTGATACATAATTAACTGCTGAAAAGAAATACCTTGTACCAGAGGAACTCTTTCAATAATTTCATTAGAACTATAAATCACCACGCCATCCTCATCAAAATAAAGATTGGAACCCATATATTCGACATATCCCAAAAAATTTTTTTCCTTAACCGTCACCTCAACCGTATCAATGTCTGTCCACACCATAGTGTAATCTTCCAGAAAAACACTTTCCATCTTATTATTGACTTGTTCTTTTAAGAAGTAATATATGCTGCTTCTTCCACTGTTTTCCGGAAATAAAATCGAATTAATTTCTTCATCACTATGATAGACATTTCCTGTAATCGTTACATGCTCAATCGGCACACTCCAGATAACCCATATCAATCCCAGACAAGATAACAATAAACTGCCCATTAGCCATATTGTCCTTTTTTTCTTCACCACAGCCTCCTTTTCATCCAGCATAGAACTATATATACATCAGCAACTATTTTACAGGAATGATTCCTCATCATTGAGTGCTGCGCTGCCCATATGTCACATCAATGAAATTTTTCCCTATATGGGCATGCGCATATAGAAACTCCCACTACAGAACATCATGTTCTACTAAACTGACATCTGCTCCCAGCTGACACAATTGTTGTGCAAAGTTTTCATATCCACGCAAAACATGTTCTGCCTTTTCCACAATAGAACAACCCTTTACTCCCAAGCTCGCCACCACTAAAGCAGCACCGCCACGCAAATCAGGTGCCTGCATTCTAGCAGCCTGTAAATTTTGTTTTCCAAAAATTTGGGCCTTGCGTCCCTCAATTTCAATGTCCGCTCCCATTTTCCTTAACTCATTTGCTGTCTGAAATCTGGCTTCAAATACGTTTTCCTGAATACTGGAAATTCCGTCCACTCCCGCCATAACAGCCATTATAAGAGATTGCACATCTGTAGGAAAAGCAGGATAAGGTCCTGTTTCTATTCCTTTTAACGGATACAGCCTACTCAATCTAGTAACGCACATTTTACCATTATCTATCCACAAATTGCAACCCATTTTTTTAAATATCTTTAAAACTTCTTCCATATGCCTTGGAGAAATTCCTGTCAGCTCGATCTGTCCACCCGCCACTGCCACCGCTGACAGCCAGGTAGCTGCCACAATGCGGTCCCCACAATTTTTCAGCACAATATTCTGATGTTGATATCCTCCCCAAATGACAAAATTTCCGGCTCGATTCATTTCAATACAGCTACCTAATTTTCTCAGCATTTTACACAGCTGAAAAATTTCTGGTTCCCTGGCAGGATTTTCCAAAATCGTTACTCCCTCCGCTCCACAGGCTGCCATTAAAATATTCTCGGTTGCCCCCACGGATGGATAGGGCAAACGAATCCGACATCCCCTTAATCCATTACTCTTTAAAATTAGCAGCGACTCTTGCTCCTCCACTTCCGCTCCTAGCTGTCTTAGAGCTGCCAAATGCAAATCCACCGGTCTTTTTCCAATGGAACATCCCCCCGGCTGTCCCATCGATACACTTCCGCAGCGCACCAACAGTGGACTTAACAGCATGACACCCGAGCGCATCTTTTCCGTCCATTTTTCAGGAATACTGTCGCAGTCAATCCAGCGGGCATCAATTTCCATAGTGCCTGTACGAAAAATAATTTTACAGCCAATCGCTTCCAAAATCTGCATCATATAATAAACATCTAAAATTTGAGGAATATTATGAAGTACGGTGATGCCTTTATTTAAAACCGCCGCCGCCATCAAAGGTAAAGCCGCATTTTTTGAACCCTGTACATGAACTCTGCCTGTCAGCGGACAGCCTCCATTTATAATAAAATGTGACATAAAATCCCTCCTAGTCATATTTCAAAAAGCGGCCTCTGCTCCATCAGATAACCGCTCTTATGTATTATTTTATGACATATCAGAGAGTTATGCCACACTGTTATTTTCCCATTTTTATTTGCCTTGATACATTCAAAACAATTCCAATTTCTATCATTAAAAATAGGACAGAGGAACCACCATAGCTAATAAATGGCAAACTAATTCCAGTATTTGGCATTGTATTTGTCACCACCGCAATATTCATCAAAACCTGCAGCGAAATATGAGACATAACACCGACCACAACCATCATTCCTAAAAAATCTGGACTTTTAGTAGCAATAACCATAAATCTCCAGACCATCCACGCAAACAAAACAATAATAATTCCAGCTCCAACTAATCCCAATTCTTCACAAATAATGGAAAAAATCATATCGTTTTGTGCTTCTGGCAGATAACCCAGCTTCTGAATACTTTCGCCCAGACCTTTTCCGAACAATCCGCCAGCTCCTATCGCATAGAGTCCCTGTACCGTTTGAAATCCATTGGTAGTCGAGTAAGCTACTGGGTCAAACCAGGCGTAAATACGATCCATCTGATAAGAATCCAACACCATCTCTAACAGTCCACTCTGAAAAGCTGCCACAACGAAAGTTACTCCACCCACAATAGCCGCAACAAAGGGCCACATGTATTGAACAGCTACAAATACCATACAAAAAGCAATGCCAAAAATAATCAAACCTGAACTCAAGTTAGCGGAAGCGACCGGAATAAACATCGGAAGCGCCAATGCCACGCACAGCATCATAACCTTATATTTTCCTAATTGTTTGTACATACGATTACACAGAGAAGCAATCACTAAAATCAAAGTAATTTTTGCAAACTCAGCTGGCTGAAAGGAAATCGGTCCGATAGCAAACCAGCGCTTTTGACCATTAACTTCCTTTCCTATAAATAACACTAAAATTCCCATCAATACTGATACAGGGTAGGCAAACTTTGCCAAATAAGCAATTTTGTGATAATCAATTTTTGATACCCACATCATAGCTCCTATAGCCAATCCTGTAAAGACTGCCTGTCGGCTAACCGTATAAAAAATATTTCCATTATGTTTTATCGCATCATTATAATAAGTTGTGCTAAAAATCATCACAAGTCCAATGATAGACAATAAAACGACCAGACACATCAACTGATAATCAACTTGACTTCGGCTCTTGATAAAACTCTTTTTTTTGACCGCCCTTTTTTGTCCCATAAACTTGTCAGCGGACACTCCGCCCTCCTATCTCTTACTTTAATCAGGCAGCTTACGAACTAAATCCTTGAAAATACAACCTCTCTGTTCATAGTTCTTAAACATACCCCAACTTGCACAGGCCGGTGACAGCAACACTGCCTCTCCTTTTTCTGCGTTATCTGCCGCCACTTTTACTGCTTCTTCCATACTCTCAACAAACACAATGTTGGTAAATCCATGTTTTCTGGCACACTCAGCAATCTTATCTCTGGTCTGCCCCATCAAAATCAACAGCTTAATCTTCTCTCCAAAGGCCTCAATCCACTCATCATACTCAGAACCTTTATCATAACCACCACCGATGAGCACCGTAGGAGTAGTCATAGCCTTGATTCCCTGAATGGCCGCATCTGGATTTGTTCCTTTAGAATCATTGTAATAAGTAACACCCTTCTTGACGGCAGTAAATTCAATACGATGCTCCACTGCGCGAAACTCACAGATGACCTTCTGAATTACCTTCATCGGTACACCCATCGAAGCCGTAATAGCCACTGCTGCCATAATATTCTCATAGTTACACTGTCCCACCAAATGGAAGTCACCTGTTCTGCCAATCAAAACAGTCTCTGCTCCCTGATTCCAATAAATGCTATCTCCCTGCAAATATAATCCATTTTTCAACATTCTCTGACTGCTAAAGAAAATAACCTTTGGTCCTTTCAATTTCTCACCAAAGTCTCTGAGCACCTTATCTTCATAATTTAATACCACTACATCATCGGCTGTCTGATTTTTGGTGATAGATTCCTTCACCTCAATGTAACATTCCATCGTCTTATGACGATTGAGATGGTCTGGTGTAATATTGAGAATCGCACTGACATGTGGATGAAAGCTGATAGCAGACTCTAACTGAAAACTGCTGATTTCAGCTGCTACCACTGAGTCCTCTTTCATCTGCAATGCCTTCTCTGTATAAGGGATTCCAATATTCCCCACCACAAAAGTACGATTGCTGCCATAATAGGCCTCCAAAATCTGTCCCGTCAAGGATGTGGTCGTAGTTTTTCCATTTGTTCCTGTGATAGCCGCAATTGTTCCTGCACCATAATGGTAGGCTAACTCAATCTCACTCCAAATCGGAATATTTTCTTCCTCTAATACCGCCACAAAGGGAGCTTCCAACGAAATTCCTGGACTGATAACACAGTATTCCACATTCTGCACAATCTCACCCGTTAACTCACCCAAAGCGATAACCAGATTTGTCTCTGTATTAAATCCTATCTTTTCTTTGACCGCTGTCACATCTACATTTGGATTTCCATCGTACAACAATACATTTTTTCCAGCCTGAAGCAATAACTTGCATGCACCAATGCCGCTGATGCCACTTCCAGCTACCATTACATATTTTTCCATTCTTCTTCTCCTTCGATTACAATGCCATATATGCTACTAAGCATAACAGTGCGGTAATAATTGAGAATACCGCTACCACTCGAGTCTCAGACCATCCGCCCAACTCAAAATGATGGTGAATCGGCGCCATACGGAAAATTCGCTTGCCTCCCGTCTTCTTAAAATAAGTAACCTGAATGATGACAGACAAGGCCTCAACTAAATAAATAAATCCAACCAATACAATAATCAATGGATTTTTAAGCATAAATGCACTGGCTGCCACAAATCCACCTAAGGCCAGAGAACCTGTGTCGCCCATAAATACTTTTGCTGGATAAACATTGAACAATAAAAATCCCATCAAACTGCCGGTTACCGCACCGCAAACCGGACCAATACCGCTATTGCAGCCTAAGGCAGCCACTGCAAAAAAAGTAGAAATCATAACAGTCACACTAGCACATAATCCGTCCAGTCCATCCGTCAAATTAGCACCATTGTCAGTACCAAGCAGGACAAAAATACAAAATGGAATATATAAAATTTTCAAATCCAGCTCATATCCGCCAGTAAAAGGGATAATAATAGAGCTGCCCAACTTCATATAGCAGTAAACAGCAAAAATACATGCCACCACCAACTGTGCCAACAGCTTCTGAATCGGTGTCAATCCCTCAGAACGTTTCTTGATAATCTTTATAAAATCATCCAAGAATCCAACCACTCCAAAGCCAACTGTAACAAAAAGCACAGGAGCCATCTCTGCATACTCATCCAAATAAAACAGGGCTGTCACCATGATACTGAGCAAAAACATGACGCCCCCCATCGTCGGTGTACCCGCTTTTTTCTGATGTCCCTTCGGTCCTTCCTCTCGAATATTTTGTCCAAACTTCAATTTGTGAAGAAATGGAATGACCATTGGTCCTAATAGAGCACTAATAGCAAATGAAATTAAAACTGCTCCTATTACATGTTCCTTCATAACGCATTTTTCTCCTTTCGTCTATGCATAATTACTATTAGTATAAATCCTTTTATTCAATTAATCAATACAAAATCAACACAAAAATCCAGTACTGTATTCTTTTGACTACTCTTCCGTCTCAGTGTCCGCACTTACCTTTTTTTCAATTCCCAAATAAGGCAAAATATTTTCATAAATATCCTTAACTACCGGAGCTGCAATCATTCCTCCATAATATGTGCCTGTCGGCTCATCAATGGAAACAAATGCCAACACCTGAGGATTATCGGCAGGAGCAAAACCATAAAAGGAGGAGATATACTTTCCAGATCTTCTCGGAAGTTTTTCGGAAGTAGCAGTTTTGCCTCCAATGCGATATCCCTCAATGTAAGCATTTTTACCACCACCTGCAGCCACTACCTGCTCTAAGGCATAGCGCATGGCTTCACTCACTTCCTCTGACACGATCTGTTCACCATCATCATATTCTAACTTGGTTATCGATACTCCGTTGCTGCTATGTATTTCCATTCCAAAATGAGGCACTATCTTCTTACCTCCATTAATGATAGCAGAAACCGTTGTCAACAGACGGATGCGTGTCAGCTGAAAAGATTGCCCAAAGGACACTGTTGCTAGCTCTACATCTCCCATATTTTCCTGCTTATGCATAATCAACCCGGCTTCACCCGGCAAGTCAATTCCCGTCTTTTCTGTCAACTGATACTGATTCAAGTATTGATACAATGTTTCTTTTCCCATTCTCAGTCCCACCTGTATAAAAACAGGATTACAGGAGTTCATAATTCCTTGCAAAAACGTCTCACCGCCATGTCCTGAAGTACGAGCACAGCGAATTTTTCGATCCTCCACAATATAATATCCAGGACAGGAAAAGGTATCCTGCAAGGTAACAACTCCTGCCTCCAGCGCTGCTGCTGCGGTAACCGTTTTAAAAGTGGAGCCAGGTTCATAGGTGTCACTGACCGCCGTATTTCTCCACATCTGATTGAGCAAATTTTGTCGCTCCTGTTCTGTCTCATTCCCCGAAAGCTCCACATTTAACTCATAGGGATTGTTCAAATCGAACTCCGGTACATTGACCATGGCATAAATCTCGCCATTTGAAGGATTCATGATAATAATACAAACTTGCTTTGCCTGTTTCTGTTCAATCAAACTTTCTGCTACCTGCTGAGCATATTGCTGAATATTCATATCTAATGTCAAATACAAATCGTTCCCCGCCACTGGCTCAATACGATCCTCTGCCGCCTCCTCCACCTCAATACCAGCTGCATCTGTCAAAGTTAGTATGATACCATCTGTGCCTTTCAATACACTTTCATATTCTACCTCAAGACCAATGATTCCCTGATTGTCACTGCCAGTAAATCCGATGACATGAGATGCCACATCGCCAAAAGGATAGTATCGTTTATAATCTTCGTCCACCTTCACTCCAGCCAAATCATATTCTCGAATTTTGTCCCCTATTTCTTTATCCACATTTGTTTTGATAATTTCCCTTGCGGACCATTTTTCCACCTTCTTTCGTACATTCTCTTCCTCTAGTCCCAATTCCTCGCACAGAACAGCAATTACTCTCTCTGGATCTTCAATCTGATTATAAATGACAGAAATCGTACAGACGGTTCTGTTCGAAGCAATCAGTACACCATTTCTGTCATAAATATTACCGCGGGAAGCCTTGATGCGGCGTTCCCTCGTATGTAACTCATCTGCCAATTCATTGTAATAATCACATTGTACAATCATCAAATTTGCCAGACGACCAATCAAAAAAGCAGCAATCAGCAAAACCACCGTCATCAATATCAATATCGACTTCTTCTGTCCTGTTTTTCCCTTAAACACAGATAACCTCATAAATCAATCTTTGTACCAGTCTATTACTGTCTTGATTAATTTATGAGGTTTCTCATACAAAAATTCGTAGCTATTGTGCTTCCTCGATATTTTGCTCAGGATTCTCTACGTCATTTTCTGGATTTTCTATGTGATTTTCCGAACTCTCTGCATGATTTTCCAAATTTTCTGCATTTTCTTCTGCATTGCCATCCTGATCTACAATTTCCTCAATGTAGCTTCCATCACCAGACCAACTGTCATCTGCACTTGAAGTTACTGTATTATATTCTGTTTCATCTTTTACAATACCTAAATACGGAATCAACTCATCCCATATATAAGCTCCTAACATTTGAGCGGTATAACTTCCATCTACCTCCACAGTAGGCTCATCTACTACAACATAGACTAACATCTGTGGATCATTCATTGGAGCCGCACTGATAAAAGAAACAGTGTACTTTCCAGTACCTCGAGGCAATTTTTCAGCCGTACCCGTTTTACCTCCAATATGGTATCCTTCTCGATAAGCAGAAATGGCAGTTCCTTCCAAAACTACATCTTCCAACATACTATTTATCAAGTCAGAAGTCTCCTTGCTCACTGTCTGTCGAATGACTTCGGGAGTTGTTTCCTGAAGAACATAGCCATTTTCGTCTAAAATTTTACTTACTACGTAAGGTTTATAATAACTTCCTCCATTAATAATGGATGCATAGGCTGCAGCCATCTGCAGCATTGTGATATTGTAACCCTGTCCAAAGGCACAGGTTGCCAACTCTACTTCACCTAATTCATCAGCTTCATATAACAACCCAGCACCGCTTGCCTCTCCTGGAAGGTCAATTCCCGTCTTCTGACCTAAATTAAAAATTTCCTGAAATTTTGCAAAAAATTCTGCTCCCAACGCTTCACCAATCTCCATAAATGCTACATTACATGATTCCGCCATTGCGCCAGATAAATCCACATCTCCGCATCCGCCTTTATTGTAATTGTGACATTTAATCATGTAGTTCTCTACCTGTTTATCTCCACTGCAAAAGAAATGACTGTCTGCATTAACCACATCTTCCTCCAACGCAGCCGCCATAGTAATTGCCTTTCCAGTAGAACCCGGCTCAAAAGTATCACTAATAATCGTATTTCTCCAAATCTTGTTTTTTAGATTGCTCTTCATTACACTGACATCCACATCCTGTTCAAGAGCCATCTGATAAATCTCATCTTCACTGTAAAACATAGAGATATCCTGTGGATTGTTTAAATCATAATCAGTGCTGCTGGCCATAGCCTTGACAGCACCACTATTTGGGTCCATAATCAATACCTGCCATGATGTTCCATTAAAATCATCATTCAGCCAACGCTCCACCGCTCGACTGATAATCGTCTGCATATTCATATCAATTGTCGTAACTAAGGAATTGCCCTTCTGTGCCCACTCTACTTCCTGCTCTAAACTGTTATCACTATTGACATACCCCCACTTACGTCCATTCACTCCTGATAATTGATCATTGTAATAAGACTCTAAACCATTGTTCCCCACAGTGCTGTCACTAGAAGTAAATCCAATAATTTTACTTGCCAATGAGGCATAAGGATACACACGAGCATACTGAGTATCGAACCAAATCCCATCGATATATCCTTTTGTCATTTCCTGTTTCTGCTCATCTGTCAATGAAGCATTTTTAGATAATTCTTTATTATAGACTTTATTCTCTTCGTTGACTTTATCCGCGTATTCTTCCCAGGCTTTTTTTTCCTCATAACTGACAATCCACAAAGGGGCTGTACTGTTTTCCTCTTCCTCCTCATCTGCCTCTATCCTGCAGCGCACATAAGTAACCTTCTTATCAGTACCAATGGCATCTCGAAGATATTGCTCACTGCATCCCCAATATTCGCAAAAACGTGCAATGGTCTCTTCCTTATTTTTTTCTGAGTTCAAAATGACACTTGGGTCCACGATAACAATAAACTTCTCTTCACATTTCGCAACAACAGACATGTTGCAGTCATAAATATTTCCTCGCTCTGCCAAAATCGTGGTACTGCTATAATTTAATCGACTCAGTACCTCCTGCGAATAATCTTCTTTATGAAAAATTGCAATATAAATAAAAACACACGATAGAATTACTAGACCCAAAAGCATCAGCATAAACAATATAGTCATTTTTTTTCGCATTCTCATTCGTTCCTGCTTAAAGGTCATAACCGTTCCCTTTCTTACCTGCCGTTCTTCTTCACTTTTCATTTTTTTATTCATATTTCTATTACATCTGCCTCCCGTCTCGTTTTACTCTTCTTTGCTTTCTTTTTATTAAGGAATAGCATCATACTGTCTTACATACCCACTTTCTGATTTATCATATACAATAATTTGGTCATTTTTCGGATACACCATGCCCAACTCATCAATGGCTCGATTATAAATTTCATTGAGATCAATCATCTCTTCCATCGCAAGTTCTTTGGCATTGTTATCCTCCAACAGTTCAAAATACTCATTTTTGAGAGCTTTGATATCTTTTTTAGTTTTCATAATCTCCTGTTCCACTTCCAATAACCCCAAACAGAGCATCATAAACACAATCAGCATTAAAATAATTGGAATAAACTGCGGTCTGTGATAGGGCGGTCTCTTTCTCAAAATTTTAACTGTTTTGTCAGCCAAATTTCGTCTTTCCAGTTCTCGTCTCTGTTTCGCTCTCCTCCGAGCTTCATAGGGGTCTTCCTCTGGCGCCAAATTTCCTGCCATCCAAATTTCTGATTTTGTTTCCATATCTTCCCTCATCTCATCACTTCCCTTCGATTATTTAACAGAATTTTTTATATTGCTTCAAATACACGAAGCTTTGCACTCTTGGAACGGCTGTTTTCCTCCAACTCCTCCTCTGAAGGCAGAATCGGTTTTTTTGTAATTACCTTGCCCTTTGACTTGCGTCCACACATACACACTGGAAAATTTGGGGGACAAATGCAAGGATTTTCATTTTCTCTCATCTTCGTTTTTACAATACGGTCCTCTAGAGAATGAAAAGTAATAATACACAGACGCCCTCCTGGAGCCAATCGACCAATCATACGATCAATCGACTGATTTAACACTTCCAACTCTGCATTTAACTCAATGCGAATCGCCTGATAAGTTCGCTTGGAAGGATGTCCGCCCTCCGCCCTCACCTTGGCAGGAATTGCCGCTTTAATAATATCATTGAGCTGCCCCGTTGTCTCAATCGTACTTTGCTTTCTAGCTGCCACAATGTGCTTTGCAATATTCTTGGCAAAGCGATCTTCCCCATAGTCGCGAATCATATGAAATAATTCCATCTCTGAGTACTCGTTCACAATATCCCTTGCTGTCTTACTCTGTCTCTGATCCATTCTCATATCCAAAGCTACATCCTCACGGTAGGTAAAGCCACGCTCTGCCTCATCTAATTGATAGGAAGAAACTCCTAAATCCAACAAAATTCCATCTACCTTGTCAATGCCTAATTGATCCAATACCTCATCAAAATGGACATAATTCTCCCTCACAATACTAACCTTGGAACCAAACGGAGCCAAACGCTCACTGGCTGCCAAAATAGCTGCCTCATCCTGGTCGATTCCCACCAACCTTCCCTGTGCTCCCAGCTGTCTGCAAATTTCACTAGAGTGACCTGCGCCTCCCAATGTGCCATCCACATAAATGCCATCGGGACGAATCTTTAAATTTTCTATTGTTTCATGTAATAATACTGATTTATGCTTAAATTCCATTTTTACCTCCAGATCTATTATCCGTCCATCATAATGCAGGTCCTCACTCAATTGCAAGCAAAAAATTTTAAAACGAACCCTCATTGTTCTCTCTTAGGCAGATATTTTCTTATTAAAACAATACAAATAATCGCTGCAACCACAAAAATAAGTGAAAGCATCTGAGAAACCGCAATATCCGTTCCCCACAATTTCAATTGATCGGTACGCAAGCTCTCAATCATAAATCGTCCAATGCCATATCCTACAAAATACAGACATAATAATTCTCCATTGCACTTGCGATGTTTTCGATACAGCAATAAGCCTGCCAGCACGAGACCATTCCATACTGACTCATAGAGAAAGGTTGGGTGTACCTGAATGTACTCCACACCCTCTCGCACAATCATATTATCCGCCAACTCCTGTGAAATAGCAGAAGCATGCACCTTGCTTGCTTTAATCTGCATGGCAAACAGATTGTCCGTATAGCCGCCAAAGGCTTCGCAATTGAAAAAATTTCCCCATCGACCAACCATCTGCCCCGCAATCAATCCAGGAATACACCAATCTGCCATCTGCAGAGTATTCATCTTTTTAATCCTTGTATAGACAACACATACAATTACCGCAGTAATCACACCGCCATAGATAGCAAGACCGCCTCCCCGAATATTAAAAATCTGCCATAAATCATCTTTATAATTATCCCATTCAAAAATAACATAGTAGATGCGTGCTCCGATTACGCTCAGTACAATGGCATACAAACCAAAGTCCAGAATATCATCGCTGCTGCCCCCCTCCAACTTTGCATTGCGGCAAGCAATAACCACGCCCAGTACCATTCCCAACATAATAATGATACCATAGAACTTAATCTCAAATCCAAAAATTGTAATTCCACTAGCTAAATTTTCAATTTCAATTCCCAAATGAGGAAAATAAATATCTGCCATGCTGTGTACTCCTTTCCTTTTGACATAGCTATTCGTTAACCAAACAGTTATGCATCTGCTTCTTTTGCTTAACCATTGTATATCGAATCTTCAAAAAAAGCAATGGAAACCGAAATATTTGAATAATTACATTTTTTCTTGTATTTATAGTGAAAATATGCTACACTTTCGTTATCTGTGCCATTCAACAAAGAAACACCAGGCACATCCAAAATCTGGTAATGAGAAAGTTGAGGTTTTACTTATGAAATTAGGTATTGTGGGTCTTCCCAATGTGGGAAAAAGTACCCTTTTCAATTCTCTGACGAAAGCGGGAGCAGAATCGGCAAATTATCCATTTTGTACGATTGACCCAAATGTAGGTATTGTACCTGTCCCAGATTTTCGTCTGAATTTATTATCTGATATGTATCATTCCCGCAAGCTGACTCCAGCAGTGATCGAATTCGTTGATATTGCTGGTCTAGTAAAGGGTGCTTCCAAGGGCGAGGGTCTTGGAAATCAGTTTTTGGCCAATATTCGTGAAGTAGATGCCATCGTTCATGTGGTTCGCTGCTTTGAGGACAGCAATGTCATCCATGTGGACGGCAGTGTCAATCCACTGCGTGATATTGAGACCATCAATTTAGAGTTAATTTTTGCTGATATTGAGGTTTTGGAACGTCGTCTCGCAAAATCCATCAAGAGCGCACGCAACGATAAATCCATCGCCAAAGAAGTAGATTGGTGCAATAAACTGAAAGAAACCTTGGAAAATGGTCAGCCTGCAAAATCTGTTGTACCAGCAGACGAGGATGAAGCTGCCTTCATCGCATCTCTCAATCTGCTGACTTCCAAGCCAGTTATTTTTGCCGCAAATGTAACGGAAGATGATCTTGCTGATGATGGTGCTTCCAATGCCCATGTACAGGCAGTTCGTGATTTTGCAAAGAGCGACGGCAGCGAAGTTTTTGTTATCTCTGCACAAATCGAGGAGGAAATCGCTGAATTGGAGGAAGACGAGAAAAAGATGTTTTTGGAAGACTTAGGTCTCTCCGAATCCGGTCTCGAAAAATTAATCACCGCCAGCTACCATATCTTAGGTCTGATTAGCTATTTGACCGCCGGCGAGACAGAAACTCGCGCATGGACCATCAAGAAAGGAACCAAAGCGCCACAGGCTGCCGGAAAAATCCACTCCGATTTTGAGCGAGGATTCATTCGTGCCGAAGTTGTTAACTATCAGGATCTATTAGACTGCCAATCCTATGCCGTTGCTCGTGAAAAAGGTCTTATTCGTCTGGAAGGCAAGGACTATGTTGTACAGGACGGTGACGTAATTTTATTCCGCTTTAATGTATAACTCAATTATACGATAAAACTACAAAACAAACTATTTCACAAAATGAAGGAGGTTTTTATTATGTCCAACAAAAATTATGAAGAATCTGAAGAAGAATTAACTGTGACTCTCACATTAGACGATGACTCTGAACTGGAATGCATCGTTTTGACGATTTTCTCTGCTGCCGGCAGAGACTATATTGCCTTGCTTCCTACCACTGGTCCTGAATCCGAGAGCGGTGAGGTATTCCTGTATCGCTACTTCGAGGGTGAAGACGGTCAGCCTGGTCTGGAAAACATTATTGATGATGAGGAATATGAAATTGCAGCAGATGCCTTTGACGAGTATCTTGACTCTCAGGAATATGATGAGTATGTGAGTGAAGAAGACGAAGAATAATTCCATTTACAGTCTTTTTCGTTAAAAAGACTTATAAAACCATCCCGAAACCTATGTTACTGTTTCGGGATGGTTTTTTTCTCCTGCTTATTTTTCACTCTGCGCTCCAGCATTTCCTCAATAAAGCGGCTCGGCTTCATGCTCTTCCCCAGACGTTCCTTGACATAATAGATATAGAGATTGTCCTTTGCTCGGGTCATCGCCACATAAAACAACCGGCGTTCTTCCTCAATATCCTGTTCTAATACTGCCTTTTGATGAGGTGTAATCTCTTCATTGACATCCAAAAGATAGACATTTTTATATTCCAGTCCCTTAGAACTATGCATCGTGCAAATATGAATGGCATCTTCCTGTATCTGTTTTTTCTGCATTTGCTGACGAAGCTGCTCGGAAAACTCTTGAATATGTACAAACCAATCTTCCAGTGTCTTGAACTCCTTAGAGCTGTCATGCAGCTGCTCCAAGATATCAATCAGCTCCTCCGAACTAATTTTATGCTGTTTTCCATAATCCTCCAGATATTTTTCATAGCCCATACCATGACGAATATAATTGATGGCCGCATAAGGAGTCATCTTTCCCATCATCTTTAAATCATATTGAAGTTTATCAATTCGCTCCACCAACCAGTCCTTATCTGCATAATAAGCTTTTAATCCCTCTAAGCTAACCACACGCTCACTTAGAGCTTCGCGACTAATGTAGCGGTTTGGCTTATTGATCACTTGAAGATAAGTCTCACGGCTGCAGTCACCATGAGCCATACGCAGATAACAAAAAAGCTGCCTGGCAATCCAGTGCTCAAATAAATTAGGAATTCTGTCTTTCGCATGGAAAGGAAGATTATACTCAATCAGCTTCTCCACTAAAAACCTTGCCCCTGTGTTGGTTCGTACCAAAACCGCATGATCAGACCAACATTCCCCTGCCTTGTGCGCCATGCGTATACGATTCAAAATTCGCGTACACTCCTCCCGCTCATCTGCACAGGCTGTCACCAGCACCTTGTTGCCTTTTTCCTTAAAAGCCGCAATCTCTTTCTCAAATCGAATCTTATTGTGGTCGATTACATTGACAGCTGCACGCACCACATTGGCATTGCAGCGATAATTAATGTTAAGCAAAATTCGCTTACACTCGGGATACTCTTTCTCAAATCCCAGCATAATTTCCGGTTTTGAACCACGAAAACGATAGATGGACTGGTCATCATCCCCCACAATGAACAAATTTCTCCGCGGCTCCGCCAGCAAACGAATGGTATCATACTGAACCCGATTGACATCTTGAAACTCATCAATCAAAATATACTGATACTTATCCTGCCATTGCTTCAAAATATCTGCTCTTGCTGACAGCAGCTCCCAAGTCATCAGCAACATATCATCAAAATCCACTAAATTAGCAGCCCGCATTCTCTGCTCATACTTTTGATAAATAGACTGAAACTGGCTATCGCCGCAAGCCTTAGCATGATAATGTTCAAGCTCCAATCGCTCATTTTTCAAGGCACTAATTTCTGCTAAGATACCTTGAACCAACTCATTTTCATCCTCACTCTCTATCTGCTCTGCATGTACCAACTCACGCACTAAAACCAATCTCTGATCTTCTCTTGCAATATTCGATGCATTGTAGTTGTAGGCATATTTTAAAATGCGAAAGAAAATAGAGTGAAAAGTGCCAAAAGTGACGGCTGCTCCTCGACCCTGACTCAACTGCATAAAACGCTCCTGCATCTGCAAAGCTGCTGCCTTTGTGAAGGTAATAACTAAAATATTGGAAGGGGATATATGATAATGATCAATCAGATATTGAATTCGATGGGTAATAACAAATGTTTTGCCAGATCCAGGTCCTGCCAACACCAAGGCAGCTCCATCCTTATGCTCAACAGCCTCCTGCTGAGCTGGATTCATTTTTGTTTCGCTCATAGTAAACCTCCATGCCCCCAAAGCGAGGCATCACCATATTATGAAAATCAGTTGACATCATATCATAGTTAAAATAGCAAGTCAATATAATAGTTATGTCACTTTCTTCCAACCACTTACCGCACTGCGCTAATGAGCATTTCCATTATAATAAAATATTTAACCATCCTATTCTTAAAGTGTGTACATAAAAACAGAATGCCGTATTGTATCGCCAATTCAGCATTCTGCCTATACAGCTCTATTTGCGCACAGCCGAACAATTATTATAAATTATCTTCAAAAAATTCTAAAATTCCCTGAATCGCTGTCTCCTCATCTGGTCCCTCTGCACTAATGGTCACCTCAGTACCAACTTTGACAGCCATCTGCATAATTAACATCAGCTTGCGCACATCCGCACTCTGACCATTTGCGCTCATAGTAATGATGGACTCATACTTTTTTGCCTCCTTTACCAACAAACCAGCGGGACGGGCGTGAATTCCAATAGGATCTTTAATTGTATAAGTTACCGACTTCATAAAAATACCTCCCTTTCTTAAAAAATGAACATCCTGAACTGCCATATTCTGGTATAACAGTTACATACAAATTTATCTTATCATATCTATGGAATTTGTCAACTTGTGTTTTTTCGTTC
>JBJELF010000003.1:0-8210 GCA_051879015.1 Lachnospiraceae bacterium | reverse complement strand
GGGGATATGGAATTCTCGATATGTATCAGACTTTTCTCGCTCTGCGAAATTATTAAATGATACCAAGTTCAAAAGAGGTCGCTGCATCAATAAGACAGCGACCTCCAAACAAAAATATATCTATTATTTCTTTTCTTTGCTTGGTCTTACCAATAAATAAATAAATCCAATCACAATCAGGATTGCTGCAATCGTTCCAATACCAAAACCCGCACCAGTGAAGAGACCTCCCAACTGATTTATCACTAAAGATACCAAATATGCAAAACCACACTGATAACCAATTGCAATCCAAAACCACTTCGTATTGTTCATCTCTCTCTTAATCGCACCCATAGCTGCAAAGCAAGGAGCACAAAGAAGGTTAAATGCCAAGAAAGCATATCCACTGACACTTGTAAAAGCTGCACCCATAGTTGCGTACACACTGGCATCTCCACCACCATAGATGATACCCAAGGTACCTACAATATTTTCCTTCGCAATCAAGCCAGTAATGGAGGCAACGGTTGCCTGCCAATTACCCCATCCCTGTGGAATGAAAATCCAACTCAAAGCTTTGCCGACAGCAGCCAAAATACTAGCATCAATCTGGTCTTCCTCCAGCATCTGGAATGCACCATCTACAAATCCAAAATAGGTGGTAAACCATACTACAATAGTAGAAAGTAAAATAATCGTTCCAGCTTTTTTAATAAAGGACCATCCACGTTCCCACATACTTCTCAGTACACTGCCAATAGTCGGCAAATGATAAGCAGGAAGTTCCATTACGAATGGTGCCGGGTCTCCAGCAAACAGCTTTGTCTTCTTCAATATAATACCAGATACAATAATTGCACCAATACCAAGAAAATAAGCCGACGGCGCTACCCAGGCGGCGCCTCCAAAGACTGCACCTGCTACCATAGCAATAAATGGAATTTTTGCACCACATGGAATAAATGTAGTAGTCATAATCGTCATTTTACGGTCTCTGTCATTCTCAATTGTACGAGAAGCCATAATGCCGGGCACACCACAGCCACTGCCAATCAACATTGGAATAAAAGACTTGCCAGAGAGACCAAACTTGCGGAAAATACGGTCCATAATAAAGGCGATACGAGCCATATAACCGCATCCCTCCAAGAATGCTAAAAAGATAAACAAAACCAAAATCTGTGGCACAAAACCAAGCACCGCACCAACACCAGCTATAATACCATCCAGAATCAATCCCTTCAGCCAATCAGCACAGTTTACTGCATTCAACACATTTTCAACCAATACTGGAATACCTGGTACCCAAATTCCATAATCAGCTGGGTCTGGAGCAACATAATGATACTTTTCATAAATCTCTACAGCTTCTGCCAAGTCAGCACCAGTAGCACTTACTTCCTCATCAGCCATGGTTTCTTCATCTACCACGATATAAGTAACTTCATAGCTATCATCAAACTGTACGGCAAACTCTTCCAAAGCTATCTTTGCAGTATCTGCATTAAAATTCTCCGCCTCGCTATCCAAGGCAGTGGCTACCATGTCTGTCTCAATGCCATTCTCTCCCGCATACTCAATAAAACCATTGATTACCTCAGAAGCTTCATTATATTCATCGGATACTTCTTCATAAGCATTGCTGCCAATTGCAAACAGATGCCATCCATCACCAAACACACCATCATTTGCCCAGTCTGTTGCATAAGTACCAACCGTCGTGACAGACACATAATAAACTAAGAACATAACTACTGCAAAAATTGGTAATGCCAAAATACGATTAGTAACAATCTGATCAATCTTATCAGAAACCGTCAATTGCCCCTTCTTATTCTTCTTATAGCATAAGTCAATGATAGAAGATATGTACACATAACGCTCATTTGTAATGATACTCTCCACATCATCATCCATTCCATCTTCCAGTTCTTTAATCTCTACACTCACATCAGGTACCGTAGTCAATAATTCCTGAATCTTATTATCCTTCTCCAACAGCTTAATTGCAAAAAAACGCTTCTGCTCTGTTGGCACATCTGACCCAAGCTTTTCTTCAGTCTTCTTAATCACGCTTTCGACTTCTGGGGCAAAAGCATGAACTGGTTTCTGAATCTGCTTATCTTGAGCCAACTTTACTGCCATATTAGCTGCTTCCTGAATCCCAGTACCCTTCAAAGCAGAAATCTCTACTACAACACATCCCAATTTTTTGCTCAGCTTATCCGTATTGATGGTGTCACCATTTTTCTTTACGATATCCATCATATTGATAGCCATTACCACCGGAATTCCCAACTCCATCAGCTGTGTAGACAAATACAAATTACGCTCAATATTAGTACCATCTACAATATTGATAATTGTATCCGGTCTGTCATGAACCAAATAATTTCTTGCTACAACTTCTTCCAACGTATAGGGTGACAAAGAATAAATGCCAGGAAGGTCTATAATGGTTACATCCCTGTTACCCTTTAACTTACCTTCTTTCTTTTCTACCGTTACACCAGGCCAGTTACCTACAAACTGGTTGGAACCAGTCAATGCATTAAATAATGTGGTCTTACCGCTGTTCGGATTACCTGCCAATGCAATTTTAATTGCCATTTCTTTCTCCTCTCAATTCCTTTTTAATTAACAATTGCGTTTGTCTCTTCGTTCTTGAATTAGTTTATACTAACTCATATTCAAAAAATTAGCAAATGCTAAAATTTTTCGGATTCTTTGTTTGTTAATCTGTACATACCTGCTTCTCACAGGCAAATCTGTCACTGATTTATTACTCAACCTCAATCATCTCAGCATCTGCTTTTCTCAAAGATAACTCATATCCTCTGACAGTTACCTCCACAGGATCCCCCAAAGGAGCTACTTTACGAACAAAAATTTCAATACCCTTAGTAATTCCCATATCCATAATTCTTCTCTTGACTGGTCCCTCTCCATGAAGTTTTTTCACCTTCACAGTCTGACCACAAGCGACTTCTTTTAATGTTTTCATAACTCTCTCCTATTCTTTTCGCCTATTCATTTCAAAAGACATCAAACCATAATCTTATTTGCCATATCTTTTCCGATGGCTACTCGAGATTCCTTGATATTTACAATGATATTGCCACTAATCTGAGTAACAACTGTTACCGTGCCACCTACTACAAATCCAAGATTCTCTAAAAATTTGCGTGTTTCATCTTTGCCGCCAATCTTCTTAATCGTGTTGGATTCTCCTTCTTTCAACATTGACAAAGGCATCATGATTTCCTCCTATTGCAACTTAAGTTAATCATTTCTTACATAAGTTAGTATATGCTAATTATTACCAATTGTCAAGCACTTTATGAAAACTTTTTAATAAAGTACTATTCACTTGACAACAACGGATATATCCAGCCAGAAGGCAGCATGATAGATAAAAAACGACTGCTAAACTAAATTTAGTTTAACAGTCGTTTAAACTCATAGAAATATATGACCTTTGGACTTCAGTATCATAAATATTTATGTACACAAATGATTTTTTTTACAGAAGAGAACGATACAAAGCAGCAATTTCCTCTACGCTGGTCTCTCTTGGATTTCCAGGTCTGCAGGCATCTGCGTAAGCGGACTCGGATAAGAACTGAATATCCTCTTCCTTAACGATTGCTTTCAAATCAGCTGGAATACCCACATCCTGAGAAAGCTTCTTAACTGCATCAATAGCAGCCTTTCTATACTCTTCCTGAGTCATGGAATCAACACCCTCTACACCCATCGCACGAGCAATCTCACGATACTTCTCGCCAGTAGCTGGTGCATTGTACTCCATAACAGTTGGCAGGATAATGGCATTTGCTACACCATGAGGAGTATCATACAGAGCACCCAAAGGATGAGCCATAGAATGAACAATACCAAGACCTACATTGGAAAATCCCATACCTGCAACGTACTGGCCAAGAGCCATATCTGCTCTTCCTTCTGGGGTATTGGCAACAGCACCTCTCAAAGAACGGCTGATGATTTCAATTGCCTTTAAGTGGAACATATCAGAAAGTTCCCAAGCACCAGCAGTGATGTAGCCCTCAATCGCATGAGTTAAAGCATCCATACCAGTAGCTGCTGTCAATCCCTTAGGCATAGTGGACATCATCTCTGGGTCAACAAATGCAACGACAGGAATATCCTTAGGGTCAACGCAAACCATCTTACGATTCTTCTCTACATCTGTAATAACATAGTTGATTGTAACTTCAGCAGCAGTACCAGCTGTGGTAGGTACAGCAAAAATAGGTACACACTTATTTTTTGTAGGAGCAACGCCCTCAAGACTTCTTACATCAGCGAAATCTGGATTAGTGATAATGATACCAATTGCCTTTGCAGTATCCATAGAAGAACCACCACCGATTGCAATGATATAATCTGCGCCAGATACCTTGAATGCTTCTACACCAGTCTGTACATTTTCGATAGTTGGATTTGGTTTGATGTTGGAATACAACTCATAAACTAAACCAGCAGCTTCCAGTACATCCAATACCTTCTTAGTAACGCCAAACTTTACAAGGTCTGGGTCAGAACATACAAAAGCCTTCTTAAATCCTCTGCCGATTGCCTCATCAGAAATGCTCTGGATTGCGCCTGCACCATGGTAGGACATTTCATTTAACACAAATCTGTTTGCCATTTTTCATTTCTCCTTTTTTATAATAAATTTATTTGAATACCACTTTTTGTTACATCTATTATCTATCCAACCACAAACATGAATGCTAACGCTTCCGTCAACTAAATCATTCCCACGAATTTGTCAATTAGATAGTTAATTTTTTAACAATTAAGGGTACACGTTCCATTGATAACATTGTCATATCACAACAAACGAACTGATTATTTCTCATACAAGAACTCTTCTGGAAGATTTACCTTGAAATCAACAGCCAAATCACGGAAATTCTGTGGAGTTATGGTCTGACGCTTTGTATTTGTCATAGAAAGCATTTTTACCAAAATTTCAGCAGATTTCTCTACGGTATGCATCAAACCGAAAGTCAAATCAAAATCTTCACCAGACGCAAACATACCATGATGAGCCCAAATTGCTACATCATACTTCTTCATTAATTCGCTGGTGGCAACTGCAATATCTCTTCCGCCTGGAACCATCCAAGGAACTACACCAATACCATCTGGGAATACAACTGGACATTCAGTAGCCATCTCCCAAAGCTCTCTTGTAAATACAGCATCCTCAAGAGGAAGTACAAAGGTAAGAGCAATTACATTGGTGGTATGAGCATGATAGATTACTCTGTGTTTGCCATTGGAAGCAAGCTTTTTCACTTCATGGTTCATTAAATGGGACGGAAGCTCGGAAGTTGGCTTTCCACCATTTACCAATCCCCACATAATACGATAATTCTCGCCCAGCTCGTCCAGTTCAATAATACAGCAGGAGTCTTCTGGATTAATGATAACATTACGGAAATATTTGCCGCTTCCAGTCACCATAAAATACTCACCAGCCAACTGTGGTACACTAGTGCCAATTGGTCTCCACTCACCCGGCACAAAGTTTTCTTTTACAGACTCTACTTCCTCTGGCTTGATGCGATAGGAAAGATTTCCACCGTTTCTCTCATGCCAACCTTGCTCCCAACCATCATTTGCCATACGAATAAATCCCTGTACAAATTCTGCATCTAATACTTTCATGATTTTTCTCCTTATATTATAACTCTTTTTCTTTAAAAATGCAATTATTATCGATTCAATAAAACTTCTTTTTCATACTTCTCAATTTCTTCAAACCAGCTAGCATCAGCAGTTACACCACATTGATTGCAATACTCTGTCCAAATTTCACCAAATGGCAGCATCTTTACTTCTTCCTGCATTACCATCAACTTAGTCAACTGTGTTTCATCCTGCAGATTCTTCAGCATAGTGTTTGGAGAACAAAGAGCAAACAATAATGCTTTCTGCCAGCTTCTAAAACCAACCGTCCATGCGGAAATACGGTTGATGCTTGCATCAAAATAATCCAATGCCATATTGACACGATTGAGTGCGTTGCAGCGAACAATTTCCTTTGCCATCTCTTTGGTCTCATCATCCCAAAGAACCACATGGTCGGAATCCCAACGAACACCACGAGTGATATGAAGCGCAATTTCTGGAAAATAGGTCAACAAAGCAGGAATTTTATCGGATACCACTTCTGTTGGATGATAATGACCATTATCCATCAATGGCAGAACTCCCTCATGGGTAGCTGCAAACAAGAGACTAAACTCACCAGAACCAGCAGTAAAGGATTCAACGCCGATACCAAATACCTTCGACTCAACACATGGCTTAACCAGATTTGGATCATGTGGCTCTGCTACAATTTGCTCAATGGAATCCTTGTAACGCATTCTCGGTCCCAAACGGTCAGCTGGAATATCCTTATAACCATCACCTGTCCAAATGTTCATTACACATGGAACCCCAGTCTCCTCAGCAAAATACTGAGAAATACGAATGCAGGCCTTACCATGCTCAATCCAGAATTTTCTTGTCTCCTCATCTGGACTAGACAAAGTTAAACCATCTTTTACCTTGTCACTGGAAAAGAAGGTTGGATTGAAGTCGATGCCCATATCATGCTTCTTTGCAAATTCAACCCACTTTGCAAAATGCTTTGGCTCCAACTTGTCTCGGTCTACATATTCACCCTCTTCAAAAATCGCATAACTTGCATGAAGATTCAGTTTCTTCTTTCCTGGCATCAAACTAATAGCCTTCTCCATATCCTGCATCAGCTGCTCTGGCGTCTTTGCCTTTCCAGGATAATTACCTGTAGTCTGAATCCCTCCAGTCAAAGGTCCATCATGATCAAAACCAATTACGTCGTCGCCCTGCCAGCAATGAAGGGAGATCGGTACCTCTTTCAAACGGGCAATCGCTGCATCCGTATCTACTCCCCATGCCTTATACTGCTCTCTTGCAAATACATATCTTTCTTTCTGTGTCATTTTCTTATTTTCCTTTCTCTCTATCAACTGCTGTGCCACACTAGTGGGACAGCCTCCTATCTATCATCTTATGGTCAATGATATTCTTTTACTGCAAATGATTCAAAAACACATGTTCTTGCCGCCGACAAATCGGAAAGCTCACCACTCTCAATCATCTGGGCGATCAAATTTCCGATGGCAGTTGCCTCTGTTGGTCCTGCATAAACCGTTCTTCCTGTCGCTTTTGCGGTCAGTTCATTTAAATATGCTGCATTGGCGCCGCCTCCAACCACATTGATACACTCATAATGCTTCCCTAACTGTGCTTCCATAGCAGAAATTGTCTGCGCATAACACTGTGCTAAACTGTTGTAGATAACGGATGCCACCTGAGCAATACCTTCTGGCACTGGCTGCCCTGACTCAGCACAAGCCTTCTGCACTTCCTCCGTCATATTCTTCGGAGCCAGGAAACGGTCATCATTACAGTCTACTATAGAAGGAATTGTTTCTTTGGAAGCCAAATCACAAATCATGCCAAAACTCATAGTTGCTGCAATCTCTTTTCTTACTGACTGAATCATCCAAAGTCCCATGATATTTTTCAGATAACGGAAACGATAGTTGTAACCGCCCTCATTGGTAAAGTTGTTCACCTTGCTCTCCTTAGAACAATCCGCCTCCATTAGCTCCGTTCCCATCAAAGACCATGTGCCGGAACTAATGTAAATCGTATCCTCTTTATTAGTAGGCACTGCCATTACAGCAGAACCAGTGTCATGAGTTGCCGGCAAAATAACCTTACAGTTAAATCCAACCATCGCCTGAATCTCTGGTTTCAAATCACCCAAAACGGTACCTGGTTTTTCAATCTTCTGGAAAATGCGAGTAGGATAGCCCAATCTCTCAATCAATTCCATGTCCCAATCTTTTGTAATTGGACTCACCAACTGACCAGTAGTAACATTGGTATACTCTGCTGCTTTCTTACCCGTCAGCAAAAAATTAAAATACTCTGGAATCATCAACATCGCCTGGGCTTGGTTCAATTGCTCTGGAGCCTTCTCTTTTAATGCCATTAATTGATAAATCGTATTATAAATTTGTTTCTGAATACCTGTTCTTGCGTAAAGCTCATCCTCAGAAATAATTTCATATACCTTCTTATCCATTCCCATCGTCCTGCTGTCACGATAACCCACAGCATTGCCAATCAGCTGATCATTTTCATCCAACAAAACA
>JBJELF010000002.1:0-8401 GCA_051879015.1 Lachnospiraceae bacterium | reverse complement strand
ACCGCCGAGCTTTCTATCTACGAAAAATTAGCAGAAGCTAAGATTCCACATTACACTGGCGCTGACTCCTTCGCCTTAAACGGTGCATTCCTTGGATATGGTGTAGACTATGCGAACCTCGGTCTGGAAACTGCAAATATGATCAGTGAAATCCTGGTAAACGGCTCAAACCCAGCTGAAACCCCAGTCATGACCTTCGATAATGGTACCGCCACCATCAATACTGAAATCTGCGATTTGCTTGGCTACGATTTCGATGAAATTTCCGACACCATCTCTCCACTTTGCACCGCAGTACAGTCCATTGTCACTGCTGAGGAATTTGAGGAGTAAAAAATACTCAACACATGCTAAAGGATTGAAACTATGGATATCAATACAATTTTAACACTGGGCCAAACTGCCCTCGAACTTGGACTTATCTGCTCCCTGACTGTGCTCGCACTCTTTCTCAGCTATTCCATGCTGAATGTCTGCGACTTGTCCACCGACGGATGCTTTACTCTGGGTGCCTGCGTTGGCGCCCAGGTAGCTATCATGGGACACCCGTTTCTTGCAATCTTCGCAGCTATGGCAGCGGGTGTGTGTTCAGGCTTCATTACTGCTATTTTACAGACAAAATTAGGTATCAACAGTTTGCTGGCAGGTATTGTCGTCAATACGGGACTTTACTCCGTCAACATTGCCGTCATGGGTGGTTCTTCCCTGCTCAACATGAATAAGACCGTTACTGTCTTTACCATGGTTAAGGATTTGTTGGCAGATACTCCCATCTCTAACTTGTACAAATTAGTGGTCATCATTACAGCGGTCATTTTGATTATTTTATTTTTAACCTGGTTTTTAGGCACTCGTCTGGGTCTTGCGATTCGAGCTACTGGAAATAATCCTATTATGGTAAAATCCTCCTCCATCAATACCGCACTCATGACCATCATCGGTCTTTGCGTAGCCAATGCCTTCACCGGACTTTCCGGATGCCTGTTAGGACAGTACCAAAAATCTGTGAACATCGACATCGGCAGCGGCATGGTTACCATTGCACTTGCCTCCCTGCTGATTGGAAGCACCATCATGGGAAAAGGACGTATCTGGAAGCGCGCCTTAGGCGTGGTCATCGGCTCCTTCATTTTCCGTCTGGTATACACGATTGCCCTGCGCTTCAACCTTCCTGCATTTATGCTGAAATTAATTTCCTCCGTCATCGTCATCCTCGCGCTCTCTATTCCATATATCAAAGAGCAGCTGCCAACATTAAAACGTCGATGGAGCGTCATGAGAAAGGCAGGTAAGTGATATGTTAAAAATAACCGGTATTTCAAAAACCTTCAATCCCGGCACCGTCAACGAAAAGAAAGCCCTTGATCAATTGAGTCTGGAGCTCCACAAAGGAGACTTTGTCACCATCATCGGAGCCAACGGCGCAGGAAAATCAACTTTATTTAATGCCATCTGCGGTAATTTCTACACAGACGAAGGAGAAATTCTGCTGGACGGCGAAAACATTACCATGCAGCCGGAATACATACGAGCAAAAAAAATCGGTCGTCTGTTCCAGGACCCTATGAGCGGCACAGCTCCTGGCATGACCATCGAAGAAAATCTGGCATTGGCTGCCAGCAGCGGAGGCTGGCTGTCGAGAGTGCGCAGACAGGACAAAGAAATGTTTCGCGAGAAACTTCATATGTTAGACATGGGATTGGAAAATCGTATGCATCAGCCAGTCGGACTTCTCTCCGGCGGTCAAAGACAGGCATTAACTTTGGTCATGGCAACCATCCATCCACCAAAACTTCTTCTTTTGGACGAGCACACTGCGGCTCTCGACCCCGGCACCGCCGAGAAAGTTCTGAATTTGACCAATCAGCTAGTAAAAGAAGAGCACTTGACCTGCATGATGATCACCCACAATATGCAGTCTGCACTGGAACTGGGAAACCGCACTCTCATGATGAACAATGGCAATATTATTTTTGATGTAGCCAACGAAGCTCGCCAAAACCTGACCATCAACGATTTACTGGAAAAATTTAAAGAAGGCGTGGGAAAAGAACTGGACAACGACCGTATGCTGCTGTCGTAAATACAATCAATCCCAATCTGGTGAACAATTGAGCATTGAAAAAATTTTTTAAAGAAGTATACTATATTTAACAAAGCAATCCATTCCCCGTCTGCCCCGACAGGGAATGGATTGTGAATCTTATTCAGGAGGTACTTCTATTGATTTCCATCAAACCATATATTCATCACGCCAACTACTACGAGACAGACCAGATGGGCATCATCCACCACTCCAACTATATCCGCTGGATGGAGGAAGCCCGCATTGATTTCATGTCTCAACTGGGTTTTTCCTACCAAAAAACAGAAGAACTGGGTATTGTATCACCCGTTTTGAGCGTACAAGTACAATACAAACAGCCCGTCCACTTTGCTGAGGATGTTCAGATTGAAATTTCAAATGTCAGCTACAATGGTATCAAGCTGGAACTCCATTATACGATGACCAACTTAGCCACTGGCAAGGTCTGCACTTTAAGCAGCAGCCAACACTGCTTCTTAAATAAAGAGGGAAAAATTCTTTCTCTAAAGCGAAGCTGCCCCGAACTCCATCAAATTTTTAGTGAATATGCGGCACAACAATCAAATTAACTTGATGGACAAAAAAAGTAGAGGATTATGCATAGTCCTCTACTTATTTTCTTCGATTCGACTGCGGATGTTCTGCATTCTTACATCCAACATGGCAGTCACTTCAGCACATTTCTCCAACTCATCTTCCAAAGTCTCCACTAACTCCGGCGAAAGACTCTTCTTGTATCTCAATTTATGGTCCAAGCTTGCCCAAAAATCCATCGCTATCGTTCTCAGCTGAACCTCCACCTTCATCATACGCTTTTCTCTATGAAGAAAAATCGGCACTTCAACGACTAAATGCAGCCCCCGATATCCGCTTGGCTTTGGATATTGAATATAATCCTTTTTTTCAATTAACTTGATATCATCCTGCTTCAGGAAGCTGTCCGCAATCGTATAGACATCTTCCAAAAAAGAACAAATGACACGGACACCTGCCATATCAAAAATACAATCTTCTACCGTCTGTATATTTAACCGAAGCTTTTTTCTCGCCAGCTTGCCAGCCAAACTCTCTGGACTTTTCAGTCTCGTCTTAATGGTCTCGATTGGATTTCTGTCATATTGTAAGGAAAATTCTTGATTTAAGACCTTAAATTTTGTCTCTATCTCCATCATTGCACAGTAATAATAGGTCTGCATTTCCTTCCAACTTTCTGCATTGGAACGGATAAAATCAATCACATCCTGAACAGACAAATCATCCGGCAGATATTCCTTTACTTTCATGGTTCTTGGATCCATGACAATCTCAGATTTCACAACCATGATATCCTGTTTCTCCACGTTTTATCCCCCTCTTATTTCTTCATGATGTCCGTGATCTTTTTCATGGTCAGGATCATCGTTTTTAAATCTTCTTTCGGAATGGTACTCTGGATTTCTCCGTAAAAGTTTTTCATACGCGCTCTCTCGTCATTCATCAACTCAACTGCGTGATCGGTCAGCTTTACATAGGTTTTGTCTCTGTCTTCATTCGTTTTCCAGTCCACATAATCTTTTTGCTGTAATCTCTCAACTGCTTTGGATACTTCCAAGATGGTTAAATCCATTTCTTCTGCTATATCAGCCAGGTAAGCGCGGTTTTCATTGCCATCTCTCTCACACATATGACTGATGTAATACAAAAAAAGATAGTCTGCTCTCTCAATAGAATCGAAAATTCTGTCTCCATTGAAATTTTCAAGGAAAAATTCTTCAATTTTGTCAATATTATTGGCCATCATTCCATCATATCCTTTCTTTGATTATTTTCGCTGTTTTCATATTTTTGTCCCCATGATACAATTCCGTTGTATAGTATAGCTTTTTTTATTTTTATACGCAAGTCTTTTCACGTAAAATTCACACCTTCAACGCTGATACTGAAAAAACTCCGTTATTCTATCTCAGAATAACGGAGTTTTCACAATTATTTTACAATCAAGACATATGGGTCGAATGTACGCTCCTTAAGCTCATCCATCGCTTCCTCAGCACGATTTTCCTCACTCAGCCACAGGCTATAGCGATATTCGCAAAAACCAGAAAGATCCATTTTAAAATTTGTCTCCCAAGTATTATTCATCACCCAGGAATAAATCGGACGCTGATTGTTCTCTTCTTTTTTGTCACACAACTGGATTGGATGGTGCTTCATCTCACCCATATACATCAAGGCGGTATCACGAGCCGCAATCAATGCGCCTCCCGCCTCAGACAGATAGGCCAAACCATAATCCGACATATAGTATTCCATACAAGTTCCAGGAATCTGGTCGACGCCGGGACGAAATGCCTCGCTTCCTTTGCGCAGATAAAGAGCTCTATCCGGGAAGGAAAGCGTAAGCGGCAGAAAAATACTTTCAATATCCGTGGAAAGAGTCTTTCCAAGCTCCAGTCGAAAATCGACCCGAGCTGCGGCAGCGTAAAACTTCAAATAGACATCCGCTCGAACCGTGCCCGGCAAACGATAGCGCAGACAAAGCTCCGTAAATACCGGACCACGCTCTCTACAGGTAACATCCTCCAACTGTCCGACAAAAAGCTGTGCATGCTGACCGCGAATATTTCTTCCAATGATACTGCGCTCCCATCCCTCCGGGCAGGAACTATTTGCACGCTCTCTGCGGATTGAAGTCTGCTCATACAGTGGGGTGAAGAAAGGAGCGACTCCCTCTCCAAGCAATTCTCTGCCCGTTCGCTTATCCACGAAAGAAGTAATTCCCTCGTTTGGACGATAGGAAAGGAAGAACCATTCATTCTCAAACTCATAAGGCAGACGATACGTTTCCTTATCATAATCGTTTACAATATCTCTCACTCGTTCCGCACCGACATAGCACTTGCGGCTGTTAAGCGTCTCTACTTTCTTCGGTACTGCACGATAAGTATAGATACGCTCCTCAAACGGCTCAAATACATCCATAAAACTAATCTTTTTCCCGCGAGGATGATTCGAGACCTGACAAGGAATCAATCGACCCCTCTCATCTTTGATTTCTGCCGCCTCAATCAGCCAACTCTCAATATAAAATTCAACCAGCTGAGGCGTTTTGATACGGTTCACACTGCAGGCACGAATGGTTCCACTCGTGTTATAATAGCGCAGAATATCTCCCTTTTGATGTACAATAGAATGAAGCATTGTGGAAACTGCCTCATGTGCCTTGGATGCATAGCTGCTCTTTCTCATATCCAAATCAAGAACCATAGTGGAATAAGGATCCGAAATGGTGCCGGAATGTCCCCAGGTATGCTCTGCATACAACAGCAAATTGTCCTGCGCGCAATGTACCAGCTCTGGATATTTGCGTTCCATATCGGGTTCCATCCGCTTACAGAGCTGATAGCGATGCACAGCATCCTTATAGTGTTTCACTGCATAAGGAGTACTGCCAACACCATTTGCCCACCAGTCCGTCAAATCTCCATGATAGACCGGTGCATCCTGCAGCTTCTCACGAATTTCCTCATACAATTCCTGAAGCGATACCATTTTAATCTTCACATCCTGACCATAACGCTGATTGTGGCCCTCAATCGTATGCAAAATTTCCAGCTCTGGCGGTGCATTGTCACTGAATACGCCTGAGACAGCAGACAAAATAAAATCATACGCATATCCATTGGTCTCACAGAGAGTCAGATAGTCCTCCAGATTTTTGTGCAGCGTATCAATCGCATCTTCTCCAATTCCATCTTTCCCCAGATGATTCTCCATCATAAAATTGCTGCTTCGATTGGCCTTGAATCCAAGGACATTGCCCAGATTGTAATGCTCTCCGTTCCAGACTAATAACCGTTTGCCCGCAGCATTCTCCCACCAGTAAGCGGTCTGATTCTGATACAGCGGATACATTCCATGATGACAATGAATATTGGTAAAAAGAAACTCCACTCCCTGATTCAGCATCGCATCCCGACATCCCATGGAGATTCCATTGATGTCAGCAAACATGGCCGTTTTCATAGAAAATCCCTTCTTGCCAAAATAATCCTGCCACTGACGCAATCTCTCTGCATAGACATCTGTCTCCAATAAATCGGTAAAATTCAAATAATTGGCAGATAATCCAATTTTGCCCTGTGCTGCCAGATTGCAAAATTCTTCCTTTTCCTCCTCGGAAGCACTCTTAAAGAACTCCTCCACACAAAACAGACTTTCACAATTCCAGCGAAATCCCTCATTTTCCGGCTTTCTCATCAGAGACAGTACCGTGCGAATATAGTCTGCCTGCGTATTGATGACCCACTCCTGCAAATCGGTATATCCGATATCCGTATGGGAATGGTGAATGACATAAACAGTTTTAATTTGATGTGCCATAGTATCCTCCTTTTCATTGAAACTCTCATGCCTGCTCAGCAGGCTCCAACAATTTACCAAAAGATAAGTTTTCCGTTGCTTTACACAGATTCTCTCACACAGGCGATAATCACCCGAATCAAAGCACCATCTGAAAGCAGATGGTAATCCCCCGCAGCCTCGGGAAGAATACAGGTTTCCGCATAATGCAGCTCAAAAGGCGCAAAGGCATCCGTCTCGCTGACAATGACAGCATATTCTCCCTCGACCAAATTCAGCACATGCACACTGCCATTTCGCGGAATTAAGACACGACTCGTCGTGGAGACACGATAGGTATCAATAAACTCCAACTCATGCAGACCAGTACGCTCAATCAGGCTCGACTCCTCTTGATAAACCGTTGCTGTTTGGGCAATTAAATTGCTCTGTACCCACTCTGTGCTGCGCTCCCACTGAATGTTGTCGAGACCTCGCTGTAAATGAATCGGACGCGGTTTTCCATCCAAATCCAATCGTCCCCAATCCCACATCTTAAATGTAAAAATATAGGGAGTCGCACTGACTTCCAGCACCATCGTGCCCGCTCCAGAACAATGCACAGTTCCGGCAGGAATTAACACATGGTCATGTTTTTTGACTGGAATTCGATTCACATAGGACTCCGCCGGAAACATTTTTTCCCCTCTCTGGGCTGCTTCTAAATCCAGCTTCATCTCTTCCGGATTCGTCCCGGTTTTAATTCCCAGATACACATAAGAACTGTCCCCCTCGGTATCCAAAATATAATAGCTTTCATCCTGGGTATAGGTCATGTGAAAATGCTCCTGAATGTACTCGAGCAGCGGATGCACCTGCAAAGAAAGATTCTGCCCATGAATGGTATCCAGCAAATCAAAACGAATCGGAAATTCCTTCCCAAATCTGCGGTACACTCGCTCTCCCAAAAGACTGCATGGCTCCAGATAAACCAGATTCAAAGCAGGGGTCTGAATAAGCTTTCCTCCAAAGTCAAGCAGTAAGCTGTTCTCCTCCGGAACACCATCAAAGCTCCAAGCATAATTACTTCCGTTTTCCGGAAGATGGAAATGCGTCTTCATCCAATCCCCACCCCAAACACCTGGGTCAAAGTAAGGAACCATACGAAACGGCTGAGCGGCCACTTGTCCCATCGCATTTCGATACGAAGCTCCATCGACCATAGCAGGCTGCCCCTCTGTTGTCATATCCAGATAAAAATGCATCACCGGAAGAAGCACATCCTTTCTCTGGTCTGCCCAGCGCCATTCCGCAAAATAACCTCGCTTGTATTTCTGCTGTTTGGAACAATTCTGTCTGGCCGTACGCCAATTTGCCATCCCCCTGCGATAACGAAGCTGAATTTCCCAGCGGGTAATATCTGCCACAATCAGAATATCCCCCGAGTGAATCAGCGAAGCACCTACTCCATAGATAAGTACAATTCCCTCCGATATGTCATCCACTTCCTTTTGAGCCGCAGCAATTTTCTCTGGATAAAAATAATCCATAAGCGGATGTCCTGTCATGATACCAAAAACCGAATCCTCCGTAAGCTCCGCCTCCAACAGCGCATCCATTTTTTCCGGCTCAAAAGCCAAATCATCACTGTGCAGTGCTTTGACAAAAGGCAGCTGACGAATGATTTCCCAGACTTCCTCCTGATTTACTCCAGGATAACATTCCACGGTAACCACTGTCTTTTTACGCCCTTGACAAGCATCCAACAGGCGGGCACCAATCTCTTCCACACCCTTTGAGACAGGATAATCCGAAACAGACACCTGCACGTTCGGAAAGATCACATAGGAATGGGATGATTTTGATTGATCCATAAATCCTCCATTCCGCCGCCTTCATTGGCGGCATAATAATCTAGTACCACCATAATCCAAAGTGATGGATTTGTCAATACATATATTGAAATTATTTTTTAAAATTTTAAAATATGTATTT
>JBJELF010000001.1:45533-103321 GCA_051879015.1 Lachnospiraceae bacterium | reverse complement strand
TTTCGGGTACAAATAGAATGATCTCCTTTCGGCAGATAACCAAAATTGAAGGTGACACAGGAAACGGACTCCGCCAAAGCGTATTGTTCCATATGCTCATGGGAATCTAAAATTAATTGTACACGACTTTTCAAATTAAGCAAGCCCAATCTTTCCTCTGTCATCTGCAAAACTTGTTCTTGAATATCAAACGCAAGAACCTTGCCCCGCTCTCCACAGAGCTGAGCAAGGTACCCTGTGTCCTGTCCCGTGCCTGCTGTAGCATCGATACAGAAATCTCCCTCCTGAATATGTTGGTGCCAGAATTGCTGGCACCAAGCAGTAATTTGATAGTTATTTAGTAGCTACCTTGCCATATCCACAGCCTTGATAACGCTCATCGATGAAGAGCTGGCTGAAATCATAACATTCCATATCCGGAAGGTCATAGTACAAGCCCATACCAACTGGAAGTTCATCGTCATATATCACAAAGGCACGGCTGCGCTGATATCAATCGAATCATTTTGTTTTCTCCAATCTTCTTCCAACAAACCATAGAAGTACCGATTCGCCCAGTTACCGTGATTATCCTTGGTCTGAATGCCTTCAAGCTGCCTCTCAACTTCTTCATCAAACTGACCGACTTTCAAAAACCTAGTTAATCACAGTTATCTGATTTTAACACTCTATATTGAATATAGTACTGGCACTCCTATCAATGGAACATCAGACTTTAAGCTTGGTTCCACCTTTGTACTTACACTATAAATTCCAAAGCTGAGCTGCCATCCATGATTCAAATACCTTTATACATGAATGAGTCATAATCTAGTGAATGGAACCTATAATTTCTAAAAATGCAAAAGACTAAACCAACCATTTTTCAGATTGACGAAGTCAACAAAAAATCCGGCATTCTGAAATGCAACGCCGGATTTCTATGTAAAGCTTCTAATCATCTGTATAGGCTTTTCCACCACATGTCAACATTCGGATTCTCATATAGTTTGAAAAACTTGAGCACACTACAAAACCTATCCCCAAGCCTACAAGCGCAAGAGTGCACTGTATTGCATAATTTTCGAACATCTCTGTATCTCCCACAATAAGCCCTGCACACATATAGTAAAACAGGTCTCCGGGTATTAATGGAATAATAGAAGGATACAAATAATAAGTAGCCGGTGTGTGCTTATAACCTGATACCATCTCCGCATAAAGTGCTGAAACGAATGCGGCCAATGCTATATACACGATTCTATATGGTATAAAAGTCATAAAAATCAGATATACAATTCTAGTGATTCCTCCACCCAATCCCGCATAAATTAAATCTTTCTTGTCTATCTGAAATACAATGGCAAATCCAATACTTGCCAATATTGATAAACCTATAATTTCAATATACTGTGCCATACTGCCTCCTAAATAAATGCTGTCGAAAGAGATCCAAATGCCAAGCAAGCTATATACAGTCCTGCTACTATGGTTATGACTTCTAACACTACTTTGACCATCTCTATAATTCCATTCATCTCATTTCCACAGATAATATTTCTAAATGCATTTACCATCTGTATTCCAGGAATCAAATAGAACGCGTTCGTAATAATAATAGGCGATATCTGTTTTGAAAATCCAATTTTTGTAAACAATATCGCAGTACAACCGCAAAAAAACATGGATACTACATTTGATATAATTCTGTTCAATTTCTCTCTTGAAAAAATCTTTGTAATAAAGAACAGTACCACCGTATTCAATGCAACGACTACCATATCCTGCCATGAGCCACCAAATATTCTACATAAACACAACATAGCAATCACATATCCACCTATCATAACCGTGTCTGGATAAGTTGGGGAATGTATTAGTGTTTCAAACAGCATGTCCTCCAATTTTCCTGGATCAGGCTTTTCATCCATCACGATATGTACCAATGCATTCAGTTTTTTAAGTCTTTTCAGATTGATACCACAGACTGATATGCCCTCTTGTCTAATATATCTTGTTCTGTTAACATCGGTTGCTGACAAAATCATGACATTATTCACAACAACCAAACTGACTTCTTGAAGCTTATAGCATTTACTAATTCTTCGTATACTGATAGATACTCTCTCTAAGTTTGCTCCACTTTCTAACATCTCTCTGCCTATATGCACGGAAAAATCTAAAATTTGTTGTATCTTACTTATTTCACTCATTTATAATTCCTTTTACTAACTCAATTCTTGCAATTCCTAACAATTCTTCAAAATGCGGAATCTTATTTCCTCTACTGCTTAATCAATTCTATTCCAGTACTTTCACACAACATGATAACGATTCCTTTTCTTTATTTATAATATATCACATTTTGTGAACATTGTCAATCTATATCCATACTAATGTTAATATAAAAATTTATTATATTTTACCCTAAATTCGATATGCCCTAAAATACACAAAAACGCTGAAAACAAATATGCTTTCAGCGTTTTTCCTATCATTTTATAAAAGGGATTACATTCCCATCTGCTTAGCAACTTCCTCTGCGAAGTTTTCTTCCTTCTTGGCCATACCTTCGCCGGTCTCGAAACGAACAAACTTCTTGATTGCGATCTTAGCATTGTTTGCCTTAGCAACCTGTGCTACATATGCGCTGACAGCCTGCTTGCCATCCTCTGCCTTTACATATACCTGATCCATCAAGCAGATTTCCTTCAGCTCCTTGTTGATACGTCCATTAATCATTCCATCGATAACCTTCTGTGGCTTCTTGGATTCCTTAGGATCGTTCATAATCTGAGCAAGAAGAATCTCTTTCTCTCTAGCGATATAATCAGCAGCAACTTCTGCTCTGGTGGTGTAAAGTGGCTTCAAAGCTGCAGCCTGCATAGCTACGTTCTTTGCCATCTCCTTGATTTCGTCATTGACTACATCTGTCTCAACGTCAACCAATACACCAATCTTTCCGCCTGCATGGATGTAAGAAGCTACGAAACCGTTTGCTTCCTCAACACGCTCAAAACGACGAATGTTCATGTTCTCACCGATGATAGAAATCATGGAAGAAAGCTTTTCCTTTACAGTCAAGGTTGGGTCTAACTCCCAAGCTTCTGCCAAGAATCCATCTAAGTCAGCAGCGGAAGACTTAACAGCCTGTGCAGCAACTTCTGCTACATAGTTCTGGAACTTTTCATTCTTTGCTACGAAGTCTGTCTCTGCATTTACTTCTACAACAACTGCCTTCTTCTCATCCTCGGTCAAACAGGTAGCAACGATACCTTCTGCAGCGATACGTCCAGCCTTCTTCTGTGCTCCGGCCAAACCTTTCTCACGCAAAAAGTCTACTGCCTTGTCCATATCTCCATCTGTAGCTGTCAGGGCCTTCTTGCAGTCCATCATACCAGCGCCAGTCATCTCTCTTAAATCTTTTACCATTTTAGCTGAGATAGCCATGATTCATTTCCTCCGTTTATTTACTCTGACACTCCAACGTCCAAAGCTCGTTGGGTACTTATTTTCTATATGGTGTGCCCCGCCCACGAGGCATATCCGTTTCATAATGATTAGAATTACTCTTCTACAGGAACTTCCTCTGCTACTGCTTCAGCAAAATCTGCATCTTCAACAGCTGGCTCTGCAACTTCCTCTGCAGCACCCTGATTTGCCTCGATAACAGCATCTGCCATCTTGGAAACAATCAATTTAACGGCTCTGATTGCATCATCATTACCTGGAATTACATAATCTAACTCTTCTGGGTCACAGTTTGTATCTGCAATACCGATCAATGGAATACCCAATGTATGAGCTTCCTGTACACAAATCTTTTCCTTCTTTGGATCTACTACAAAGATAGCATCTGGGATCTTCTTCATATCCTTGATACCGCCAAGGTTCTTCTCAAGCTTCTCCCATTCCTTCTTAATCTCGATAACTTCCTTCTTTGGCAATACATCAAAAGTACCGTCCTCAGACATCTCCTCAATCTTCTTCAGACGAGCAATACGGCTCTGAATGGTCTTGAAGTTAGTAAGCATACCACCCAACCATCTCTGATTTACATAGTACATACCGCAGCGAGCTGCCTCTGTAGCAACTGCATCCTGTGCCTGCTTCTTGGTACCAACGAACAAAATTGTGCCACCCTCAGCTGCAATATCAGATACTGCCTTATAAGCCTCGTCAACCTTAACTACAGACTTCTGAAGGTCGATAATGTAAATACCATTTCTCTCAGTATAGATGTATGGAGCCATCTTAGGGTTCCATCTTCTTGTCTGATGTCCAAAATGTACACCAGCTTCCAATAACTGTTTCATTGAAATAACGCTCATGATTTCAATCTCCTTTTGGTTTTTTTCTTCCATGTATTTCCCAACAAGGGACCAATTACTTGGCACCGTCCCTGCAA
Source organism: Lachnospiraceae bacterium (assembly GCA_051879015.1). Taxonomy (GTDB): domain Bacteria; phylum Bacillota; class Clostridia; order Lachnospirales; family Lachnospiraceae; genus JBJELF01. The sequence continues at coordinate 98,934 of JBJELF010000001.1, read as the reverse complement.
ATCCATACATGTGCATATTTTTATGCAACGTGGCTAGAATACCATACTTTTACAAAAAAAGCAAGCACTTTTTCACCTATTTCATTTATTTTCATCTCGAAAACTTACCAAACGCTTTAGTCCATCCATCAATGTAGTCCTCGGACATGCAAGATTGATTCTCAAAAATCCTTCTCCATTATGGTACTCTGTTCCCTCGCACACATACAAACCTGTTTTTTCACGCAGAGCCGCCGCAAACACCTCTACATTCTGAGTCACTGCACTGCAGTCCAACCACATGAGATAGGTAGCCTCCGCCTTCACCGGCTTTAATTCATTCCACTCTGCTGCAAGGTACTCCTCTGCTATCCTACGATTTTCCCACAGATAGCTTCTTAGTTCCTCCAACCAAGCCTCTCCTTTGGTAAAGGCTGCCACCGTCGCTGTGATGGCAAAGGCATTGGGTTCTGCCACCTCATCGGTGTTGAGTCCTCTCCACACTTTATGTCGAATCCATTTATTTGGCACAAACACAGCTGCAGTCTGCAAGCCTGCAATATTGAAAGTCTTTGTTGGTGCAACGCAGGTAATACAGTTGTTCTTACAGATTTCCGATACCGATGCAAATGGAATATACTCCTTGCCCGGCTCAATGATATCACAGTGAATCTCATCGGACAGCACCAATACATGATATTGATCGCACAATTCACCGATACGAGCCAAGGTCTCTCTGTCCCAAATCTTTCCTACTGGATTATGAGGATTACACAGAATCATCATGCTTACCTGAGGATCACTTAATTTCTCTTCCAAATCCTCAAAATCAATCTGATAATGTCCCTCTCCATCATAAATCAATTTATTTTCAACTGGATATCTTCCATTATTTACAATAGAATTATAGAAAATATTGTAAACAGGAGGCTGCACCAGAATTTTTTCTCCCACACTAGTCATCTTGCGAACAATACTGGAAATTGCTGGCACCACACCGGTGGCAAAAATAAGCCAATCCGCTTCTATAGTAAAATGATGTCGTCTCTGCCACCAGCCAATGATAGCATTCTGCCATTCCTCTGTCACAATTCCATATCCAAATATGCCATGCATCGCACGCTCCATAATAGCCTGCTCTACTTCTGGAGCAGTCTTAAAATCCATATCAGCAACCCACATAGGAAGTTCATTTTCTGCTACGTCCCATTTTAAGGAACCTGTACCTCTTCGATTTATTACCTCATCAAAACAATACATGCTTTTCTCCTTTTTTAATTTACAAACGGCAAATAATTTTCGTTGCATCTGGATTGACTTTGTCTTTCTCCATAATCAACTCTTTGATGTGCTCTGCTTGAATCACTCCACTTGTTGGATTGATGACACTGTCAATGGTGGTATTGATTTCCACATCTACTTTGGAGTATTCAAAAGCTAAAGTGGTATTGACCAGCTTACAATTTTTCATCACAAGATTATCTATGTAGCACATTCCCTGCAGACTTTCGATGGTACAGTTAATCAAAGTGAGATTCTTTGCATTCCATCCCAGATATTCTCCTGTGATAAACGAATCATACACGGTAATATTCTCACTGTTCCAAAAAGCATCCTTAGAGAGCATTTTTGCATTATGGATTTCCACATTTTTTGCCCCATCAAAAGAATAATTTCCAACCAAAGTAAAATTGCGAATATCCATATTGGTGCAGTTCATGGCAAAATAATCGCCCTTTGCCTGCACATGCTCCATCTTGACATCATCACAATGCCACATTGTCTCCGAGGCATTGACAAAAGAAACATTTTTTAAGGAAATGTCCTTCGCTCTTCTAAAAATTTTTGGTGCCTCAATCACTGTATCTTCCATACTCAAATGTTTGGTGTACCAGATACCTGCACGAGCCATATCAAATAAAGTGCAATCTTTTATTTTGATATTTTCACTGTACCACAGTGGATATTTCCAACGAAATAGACAACCATATAATTCAATATTCTTACATTCTTTCAACGGTGATTCCCCGTCGTCAAATACCGTGTCATAAATTGCCAAATCTTGCTGCATAAAAAGGGCACGCTCACCCGTTAAAAACTCTTGTTTTATTTCTCTCATTGTTTTTTCTCCATTCTATATTGTGATGTTAGAAATAGAGGACATTTTAACCTTTCACCTCTAAATATTTACAGAAATACCTATTTGACTGATATTCCATAAAATATTATAGCATATTGTGATATCTAATACAATGGTTTTAAACTGACTGGCTGAAAATTTCAGTTTTCTCTGTCAATCACTTATATTCCTATGTCGTCACATAGAAAAAAGGGAATCGAAATTTTTATCTCAATTCCCTTTCCATAGAAAAAATATCTCAACTATTCTGTAAGAGCTTTTTCGTCATCTTTTCCGTTCTTCACGGCGCTTTCTTATCACACAGGCAGTAACAACGCCTCCAGCAATGAGTATTACCAGTATGATAATTATCACAAAACCAAATTTTCCGCCACTATTATCTTTATCATTGATAACTTCATCCGTGCTATCCGTATTCTCAACATCACCAGAAGTTTTCTCTTCTATCTTCTGTCGGATGACAATATAATTTAAATTAATCGCCAAGGTATCATCACCTGTTCCACGAATATTCAAATAAGTAACTCCATCTTCCTCCACAGTAAAGGGATAAGTAAGCGTCTTTAAACTATAATCTGGCACTGCTGCGTTTTCCGTGATACAAATCTCTTTGTCAGTATCCAAATTTAAGTACACAGCAGGAGAATCGGAGCATCCCCATGGATTTGCAAGACAAAGTTCTATCTCGTAAGTACCTGCCTCTAACTCAAAACCGTAGTCTAAATAGTTTCATCTGTTACTGTCACTGTACCTGTCACAACAGTCCCCGTGGAAACCACGTCTGCATCATCAGTAATAACAACCTCATTTTCTGTATCAATATTGGCATATTGGAAAAGGGGCTGTAAAAAACAGCCCCTTTTATTTTTATAAATGCTCACTCACCAGACATTTCATAAAAAGCCTCAGTCTCCTCAATATCATCAACTGGTGGCTTTAATCCATCAATCTTGAGATGATTTTTTTGAGCGTAATCCCACAGTGCTGCATGCACTGCCTCCTCTGCCAACAAGGAACAATGAACTTTTACAGCTGGCAAACCACCTAAAGCTTCCTGCACCGCCTTATTTGTCAGCTTTAGGGCTTCCTCTACTGATTTTCCTTTAATCATCTCTGTTGCCATACTGCTGGTTGCTACCGCTGCACCACAGCCAAACGTCTTGAACTTACAGTCCTGAATGATGCTATTTTCATCGATATCCAGATAAATACGCATGATATCACCGCACTTCGCATTGCCCACAGTGCCTACACCACTTGGATTCTCAATCTCTCCTACATTTCTTGGATTTCTAAAATGGTCCATTACCTTTTCACTATATTCAATAATCTGGCTCATTTTACTTACCTTCCTTTTTTACAAAATCTTCATACAATGGAGACATATTTCTCAGTCGTTCCACAATCCATTTTAGTTCTTTTACCACATAATCAATCTCTTCCTTGCTTGTCTCATCAGAAAGAGTCAAACGCAGTGAGCCGTGAGCAATCTCGTGAGGCAGTCCGATAGCTAACAGCACATGAGATGGATCCAAAGAACCCGAGGTACAAGCAGACCCACTTGAGCCACAAATATTACTCTGATCCAATAAAATTAACAACGATTCGCCTTCAATAAATCGAAAACTAAAATTAGCATTGTTAGACAAACGCTGTGTTCTATGACCATTGAGCCTGGTATATGGAATTTCTGTGAGCACACGGTCAATCAAATAATCACGCAGCTGACTTTCATAGGCACTGCGTCGCTCCATTTCACGCTCCGCTACCTCTGTTGCTTTTCCAAAACCGACAATAGCTGGCGTATTGTAAGTGCCTGCTCGTTTTCCTCGCTCCTGCGCGCCACCATGAATAAACGCACCAATTCGAGCTGTATTTCTCATATATAAGATACCAATACCCTTGGGGCCATTTATTTTGTGACCGCTGGCCGAAAGCAGGTCGATATGATACTCATCTACATAAATCGGTACATGACCATAGGCCTGCACTGCATCAGTATGGAACAAAATACCGTGCTCGTGAGCAATCTCACCAATCTCTTTGATAGGCTGAATCGTTCCAATCTCATTGTTGGCGAACATCACTGAAATTAAAATCGTATCTGGGCGAATTGCTGCCTTCAGCTCATCCAACTTTACCACACCATTTTCATCTACATTGATATAGCTGACTTCAAAGCCGAGCTTTTCCAGATATTCACAGGTATGCAAGACAGCATGATGCTCAATCTTCGTTGTGATGATATGCTTTCCTTTATTGCGTTTAGCAAAAGCGGTCGCTTTCAATGCCCAGTTGTCTGACTCACTTCCACCACCTGTAAAATAAATCTCCGCCGGCTTTGCTCCAAGAAACCTGGCAACTGTCGCCCTGGCATCTTCGATAGCTTTTTTTCCCTCTCCAGCAAAACGGTAGATGCTGGATGGATTTCCATAGAATTCCTCAAAGTATGGCTGCATCGCCTCATACACTTCATGATTGACTTTGGTGGTGGCAGCATTATCTAAATAAATTAATTTACTCATATTCTAACCTCCGTTTATCTTCTGTAACTGTTGTATGCTCTTGGCAGTTACTTTTTTTGATAAACTAAAATTCGTAATTCATATAGGATTACTATGATATAAATTATACCACCTTTGTTTTATTTGTCAACCCCTTTCTATCCATTAAGCACAGGAAATGCAAGCTTTTTGAAGAATGATTTGAAATCATAATAGAAAATAAAATCGTACATTTGATACATTTAAGAAATAATGAAACTGAAAAAGCGTTGTCTGCAATTTACAGACAACGCTCTATGTAATATTTGTAATCTTATCTCACGATTACTCTACATCCTCTGCTCCTCTTGGCAAAAGAATATTCAATACGATTGCAACCAAAGCGGCTGGCACAATACCAGAACCACCGAAAATCAACTGAATTCCCTGTGGCATATGACTCAGAATATTCGCATTTGCGCCAATACCATAACCAACACCAAGTGCAACGGAAATAATAGTCAATTTTCTTGGTGTAATTGGAGCCTTAGTAATCAACTGAATACCACTGACTACAATGGAGGAGAACATCATAACGGCCGCTCCGCCCAATACAGACTGTGGCATGATGGAAATAATTGCACCAATCTTTGGGAACAGACCGCACAAAATCAAAAATACAGCTCCTGTAGCCAATGCAGTACGATTTACAATCTTGGTCATAGTTACCAGACCAACATTCTGGCTAAAAGAAGTATTTGGCAATACACCAAACAAAGCAGCCAAAGTAGAACCCAAACCATCGCAAACAACACCGCCAGAAAGCTCACTATCTGTTGCTTCTCTGTCCATACCGCCTTCGATAACACCAGAGATATCTCCAACTGTCTCAACAGCAGTTACAATAAACATAATCATCACTGGAATAATGGCTCTCGCATCAAACTTCAATGCAACTGGAACCAACTTTGGCATAGCAATCCAATCCGCTTCAGCCACTTTATTCCAATTGATTACCCAAGAACAAGTCTTCTCTACAATCTCACCTGTTGTAGCGTCTGTAACACTATAAGTTGTTGGAAGAATCAATCCCATAATCATAGATGCCACATAACCTACAATAATACCAATTAAAATAGAAGAAGAACTAGCTAATCCCTTGCAAAAATGCTTTAAAATAATGATTACAATCAATACCAAAAATGCAAGAAACAGATTTGGCAAAGAACCAAAATCTCCTGCACCGCTGCCGCCGCCGAAAGAATTGACACCGACCTGAATTAAGGAAAGACCAATGGCAAGTACAACACTGCCCGTTACTACTGGAGGGAAAAATTTTCTAAGAGGCTTCAAGAAGAAGCCAAGAACTCCCTCAAAAATACCGCCAATAACGGATGCTCCCATGATAGCACCATAGGCAGCTACACCACCGCCCATCGTTGAGGCAACACTGTTAAATACACCAATGAAACCGGAACTGGTACCCATAATAATCGGCACCTTACCACCTACTGGTCCAATGGAATACAACTGGATTAAAGTTACAATACCCGCAATCAACATCGCATTCTGCAATAAAGAAATCTGCAGATTCGGGTCTTCACTGGCAATACCACAGGCACTTGTGATAATTAACAGCGGAGTAAGATTTCCTACAAACATAGCAAGTACATGCTGAAGTCCCAAAGGAATGGCTTTCGCCAACGGCATCTTTCCATAGAAATCATATGCCGCATCCATAGTTGTGTCTTTTGTTTCTTCTGCGCTCATAAGTTTTTCTCCTTATCTTTTTTATGTGGCATACACTCTGTATACCTGGTATCGACGCGTCAGCTTACGTCCCACGCGAAAGGAATTCCACGAAATCCCGACCGTAAACTATTATATATAACAGGATAAAAATTGTATACTATTCATTTTTAGAATTTCACATATTTTTCACATATTTTTTTAGTATTTTTTACTATAAAAAAAAGGAGACTATTTTTACAATAATCTCCTTACATCCTTTTATGAATGACCGCCTCTAAAACTAGATCAGACTCTCTTGCTAATGTCCACTTTCTTCAGCTCGCTGAAAACTACATCATTCAATACCTTGATATAGGTTCCTTTCATACCCGAAGAACGCGACTCGATCACTCCGGCACTCTCAAACTTTCTCAAGGCATTTACAATAACAGAGCGAGTAATGCCTACACGGTCTGCAATCTTACTTGCTACCAAAATTCCCTCGTTTCCATCTAACTCCTCAAATATATGAACAATGGCCTCCAACTCGGAAAAACTGAGTGTGCTGATAGCAGACTTAACAATATTAATCTTTCTCGTCTCCTCTGCATTTTCCTCATTGACAGAACGCATCATCTCCAGACCAACCACGGTCGTGCCATACTCGCTTAAAATAATATCATCGATATCGTAACTACTGCTGGCTTTGTAGATAAACAGCGTACCCAGACGTTCTCCCGCAATATCAATCGGTGTGATCAATGCCTGATATTTCTTTACATACTCCTCTGGAAATCCCAGTGTCGCCATATTGACATTTTCTTTTGTCGATAAAATACTCAGCAGACGTTCATTCAGCATATAGTCAATAAATCCTCCGACCTGATTGGGAACTAATTCACCAATTATGTCTACATTGCGACAGGAACTGGTACCAAGCACCTTCCCTTTTCTGCTGATGACGAGAATATTTGACTGTAAAATCTCACTCAGTACTTCACAAATGTCATTAAAAACAACCTTACTGGAATTGTTATTATGAAGCAATTTATTGATTTTTCTTGTTTTGTCTAACAATTGAACACTGCTCATTTTATCCCTCCATCTCGAATTTGTATTCTCTTGCTTAATATAACACATATTTTTCTAATAAACAAGTGATTTTACAATATTTTTTCTGAAAATTTCACACAATTTAATCTTTTTTCATAACTATTCAATCAAAATCGAGGAATTACTCTAAAAGTGTCGTTTAATTGTCCGATTCTTCTCTATTTTCTACAAAACCACATTCCGTATTGGAACACAGCATTTTCTTTCCCTTCTCTACCATATAACTGCCGCATTTTGGGCATGACTTCGCAGATGGTTTTGCCCAAGAAATAAAATCACAATTTTGTGAGTCCTCGCAGCCATAAAATCTTCTTCCCTTTTTACTCTTTCTCACCACGATTTCTTTTCCGCATTTTGGGCATGGAACACCAATTTTTTCTAGATATGGCTTGGTATTTCTGCATTCTGGAAATCCTGGGCAAGCCAAAAACTTACCGTGAGGACCATATTTAATTACCATATTTCGTCCGCATAACTCGCAAATTTCATCCGTTTCCTCATCCTGCAGCTGAATCTTTTCAAGATTTTTTTCTGCTGCTTCCACCGCCGAATCTAAGTCAGGATAAAAATTGCTTACCACATCCTTCCACTTTACTTTTCCCTCGGCAATCATGTCTAAAAGAGATTCCATATTGGCAGTAAACTGGACATCCACAATGGTTCCAAACGCCTGCTTCATAATACCATTTACAATCTCGCCCAACTCGGTCACATATAAATTTTTATTTTCCTTTGTCACATAATTTCTGGCGATAAGCGTTGTGATAGTCGGCGCATAAGTGGAAGGTCTTCCAATTCCCAGTTCCTCCAAAGTCTTTACTAAAGATGCCTCCGTGAAATGAGCGGGCGGCTGAGTAAAATGTTGGGAAGGTACCAATTCTACTAATTCTAACTGAGCTTCCGGTTTGAGCTGCATGAGCACAGCACTGCTTTCTGGCTTCTCCTCATCATTATACACATTCATAAAGCCCATGAAACGAATCTGTGAGGAAGATGCTGTAAAACGATGAATTCCACAGTCAATCTTTACCTGTATGGTATCGTAACATGCGCTGCTCATGCGGCTGGCGGTAAATCGCTCCCAAATCAATTTATAAAGACGATATTGGTCTCTGGATAAAGAATCCCTCACTTGCGCTGGTGTCAATCGGATATTGGTCGGTCGAATCGCCTCATGGGCATCCTGTATCTTCTGTTCTTCTTCCTTTTTAATCGGTTTGTCAATGACAAATTCTTCGCCATAAGTCTCTTTAATATAGGCTCTCGCTGCCTGATCTGCCTCAGCAGCAATACGGGTGGAATCAGTACGCAGATAAGTAATAATACCAATGGTACCCTCCCCCTCAATCTCCACTCCTTCATAGAGCTGCTGAGCAATCCGCATGGTTTTCTGGGTCGAGAAGTTTAGACTATTGGAGGCATCCTGCTGCAACGTACTGGTAGTATATGGTTTTGGCGGATTTTTCAGCCGCTCTCCATGTTTAATATCAGCAATCACAAAAGGCTGATTCTCCAGCTCTGCCAACACTTGATTTAACTCATCATGATTAGAAATCACACTCTTCTTTCCATCCTTTCCATAGTACTTGGATACAAGTGGTTTTTTTATTCCTTTCACAGCCAAATGAGCCTCTAAGTTCCAGTATTCCTCTGGAATAAAGCGATTAATTTCCTCTTCTCTGTCACAGATGATGCGCAGAGCCGCCGATTGGACACGGCCAGCACTGAGTCCTCGCTTCACCTTATCCCACAGCACTGGACTGATGCGATATCCCACCATACGATCTAACATACGTCTCGTCTGCTGCGCATTAACTAAATCAAGATTAATCTTTCTTGGATGCTTGATAGACTCCTTTACCGCATTTTTTGTAATCTCATTAAAGGTAATGCGATAGATATCCTCTTCATCAATTTTCAGCCCCTGAGATAAATGCCATGAAATTGCCTCGCCCTCTCGGTCAGGGTCCGTCGCAAGATAGACTTTTTCTGCTTTTTTCACTTCCTTGCGCAGAGCCGCCAATACATCCCCCTTACCTCTGATTGTAATATACTTTGGCTCGTAATCATGCTCTACATCAATTCCCAATCGACTTTTTGGTAAATCTCTTACGTGACCATTGGAGGCCATTACCTCATAGTCGGAACCCAAAAATTTTTTGATTGTTTTCACTTTTGCAGGAGATTCCACAATTACAAGATATTTTTTTGCCATGAAACCGTTCTCCTTGTCAATTTATTTTTCGTATATAATAGTTTTTCATTGGCTGGTCAATCAGACCATCAAATTCCATTTCCATTAACAGTGTCATCAGCTGTCCAATTGCCAAATTTGTCCGATCTAGCAATTCATCCACGGAAATAGGCTTTAAACTCAACTCACTATATATGATTTTTTTCTCGTTGGCAAGTGTTTTTTTTGTGGATTTTGACATAATTTTTGCTCTATACGGTTCTCGGCGCAAAATTCTCACAATATCATCAATATCTGTAACAATATAAGCTCCATCTCGTATCAATTGATTGCAGCCTTCACTCTGAATATCTCCATATTGACCGGGCACAGCAAAGACCTCTTTTCCTTGCTCTAAAGCAAGCTCTGCAGTAATGAGAGAGCCGCTCTTTTTCTGAGCCTCCACCACGATAACTGCATCCGACAGTCCTGAAATAATACGATTGCGAATTGGAAAACGAAACGCATCACAGGGAGTTCCTGGACTGGCCTCCGACAGAATTCCCCCTCGCTCCTGAATTTGCTGATAAAGCTGCCAGTTATTCTGTGGATAGCAGTCATCCACACTTCCAGCCAAGACTGCCCATGTAACTCCTCCACCTTTTAAACATCCCGTATGACCTGCTGTATCAATGCCATTTGCCATACCGCTAATAATCTGTATCTCTGCCTCTGCCAATTCCTTTCCCAATTTCTCCGCCACCTGTCTCCCATAAGGTGTACACGTGCGGGAACCTACGATGGCTGCTGTCGGTATCGAAAAATCTGGCAATTTTCCTTTATAGTACAGCCAGTAGGGCATATCATATAAATGTTTCAGCCGTTCTGGATACTGAGTATCCTCAAAGGTAATAAAATGAATCCCGATCTCTTCTAGCCGCTGCATCCGTTCTATAATACGCTCCCGATTTTCAATAGCCTGATACCATGCCCGAATCCCATATTTATTAAATCCATATCCTTCTTTGATATCTTCTTTCTCAACATGAATCAGTTCTTCTATGTCCGCATGATATTCCAATTGCTGCTTTACTTTTCTCGCCGTAATTCCCCGAATCTGACTAAGCCAAAATATCCCTTCTCTTCGTGAATACATTTTTATACTCCCCATATTTTTTTGTCCAAACTACGGTAGTGGATGGCCTCGCACAAATGCTCGGTCGAAATATGCTCTGCACCCTCTAAATCTGCAATGGTACGCGCCACTTTTAGTATCTTATGATATGCACGAGCACTCAATTCCATGTGCTCGAACACGGATTTTATTAAATTTTCTTCTTTTTCTCCCAAGCTGCAGTACTTCTGCACCATGCTTCCCGAAAGCTGTGCGTTAAACAAAATCTTCTCATCCCGATAGCGTTTTTTCTGAATCTGGGCAGCTCTGCAAACCCTTTCTCGAATCTGGGCTGAAGTCTCATTTTTCTGATGACGAATGACATCCTCATAGGGTACTCTCGGTGCTTCTACACAGATATCAATACGATCCAACAGAGGCTGAGAAATTTGTCCCAGATAAGCACTGATTTGCGCTGATGTACAACGACATTTACTGCGGTCAGGATAATTGCCGCAGCGACATGGATTCATGGCACAGCAGACTAGTGTATGACACGGATAAACATAACTTCCCTGCACTCGTGAAATCACCACCTTTTTATCCTCCATAGGTTGTCTTAAGACTTCTAAAGTTGATTTTTTAAATTCAGGCAGCTCATCCAAAAACAGTACTCCTCGATTTGCCAGGGAAATCTCCCCAGGATGAGGAACATGTCCCCCACCAGTCAATGCCTGTGCCGAAATCGTGTGATGAGGACTCCGAAAAGGCCGATGACGTATCAGTCCCTTCTCAGACGGCAGCAGACCGCAAATGCTGTAAACCTTAGAAATTTCGATACTCTCCTCCAAAGTCAATTCCGGCAAGATAGTGGGCAGCCTTCTAGCTGCCATAGTTTTTCCCGAGCCCGGCGGTCCAATATACAATATATTGTGCATTCCTGCTGCCGCAATCTCTGTCGCACGCTTTACCATCTGCTGCCCGTTCATATCGGCAAAATCCACCTCTTCTGGAGAGTGCATTTCTGTGACAAATTTTTCTCCCTCCATAGGTTGCCAGCCCTCTTTATCATTTAAAAAACTAACCACTTCTTGCAATGACTTCATGCCATACACAGCAATTCCTTCCACAACCGCTCCTTCTCTGGCATTTTCTGACGGGACAACTGCCATCTTGACCCCCTCTCTCTGAGCTGTACTGACTAAAGACAAGGTTCCCCAAATAGGGCGAATCGTACCGTCTAAACTCAACTCTCCAATCAACAACACATCCTTCACATAATCCGCTACTAAAAATCCCGCTGCCACCAAAATAGAAATCGCAATGGGCAGGTCAAAATAATTTCCCTGTTTTCTCAAATTTGCCGGTGACAGATTGACTGTCAAACGCCCCGTAGGAATCATGTATCCTGAGTTGCGCAAGGCTGTGCGCACACGCTCTCTCGCCTCCCTCACCTCCGAAGCTAAAAAGCCTACCATATCAAAGCTAGGTAATCCAGAACATAAATCCGCCTCGACTTTCACTAGATAACCGTCAATATCCAACACCGCTGCACTCATCACTTGTCCAATCATATCGCTTGTCTCCTTCTAATTTTTGTAATAGGTATGACCTTTTGCTCCTGGTATCATATTATATGCAGCACTCCCATCAGGGAATGTGTGATTTACCTTTGCAGCTGCAGATTAAGCTTTTCTCCTGCTCTACTGCTGCAGTTATTTATTTTATGTCATCTCTAATTGCATATAGAATAGAACAAGCAACTTTTTTTGTCAAGTTACCATTTGCAGCCAAACGCATACTATCGGACAAGAAATGTCAATACTCAATTACTTTTCGCAGACTGCGCATAAAAAAATGCCGACTAACCCTTCCGTCAATCAGCATCTCTTATCATACTTTAATATTTCTTAACCATTATTCCACTGGTTTCGTTTCAATCATCTGCTCCACTACATGATACAACGCCATCTCTGCATTGGTATGATTCTTCTGAGCCAGCTCTACCATATCAAAAATCAATTTTCCAATCTGTCTCTCATTTAAATCTCCATCATCTGTCAAAATTGTCAGCATCTCACTGCGCAAACTATCTTCCGAACGATGTGAGCCAGATTTCTTAATATATTTTTGTGCTCTCAACAAAGCTGGAAACTCTTCTTTCATTAACTCTGCCAAACTAACCTGTGGGTGTTCCTCCTGTTTCAATTCTTCCCAAGTTTTTGTCGTATCTCCGCCAAAAATATGGGGATGACGGTGAATCATTTTCTTTGCTGCTGTCTCGATGACATCATCAATAGAAAAATTTCCCTCACTGCTTGCAATCTCCGAATGAAGCAAAACCAAAAACAGAATGTCCCCCAATTCTTCCTTTAGATTTTCAAAATTACCCGTCCGTTCCAAACTGTCAATGGCCTGAACAATTTCATAAGCCTCCTCTATCGTATCTCCACACAAGCTCTTATGTGTCTGCACACGATCCCAAGGACAGCCTTCTGGAGAATGAAGACGATGCACAATTCCTCTCAACTCCTGAAAATCATAATGTTCTAACTTACCCTCTTCCTTATGTTTTAAATCCAAAGTCTGCAAAATTTTCCCTTGCATATCCTTCAGATAGAAATATCGATTTTCATAAATAATATAGGTATGTTCACTGCCATTCTTTGGAATCGAAACCGAACCGGGATTTAGCATAACATAATGCTCCCGCTTCTCCATCACAGGAATATGAGTATGACCCTGAATAAAAATTTCTCCCTCTGACAAATTAGGCAATTTGTCTTCATGGTAGAGATGTCCATGGGTTAAAAACATTTCCAGCCCATCCGCATAAATCCGAGCAGATTCTGCCATTACTGGAAAATTTAAAACCATCTGATCCACTTCCGCCTCACAATTTCCACGCACACAGACAATTGATTGGCTCATCTCATTGAGCATGGCAATCACTTTCTTTGGCTCATAATCTTGAGGTAAATCATTGCGTGGTCCATGATACAATAAATCTCCCAATAAAAATAACTTTTCGACTTTTTCTTCTTTCCAGCGTTTTTGTAATTGCTGACAATAATAAGCAGAACCATGAATATCTGAAGCAATCATAAAACGACTCATATCTTTTCCTCTTTTCCAACCATTTTAGCTTTTTCCATTTTTTATGACAATATTTTTTTGATTCTTTCCATCAGTTGAGCGGTCTGCTCCGATGTGCGTGTCACACACATAATTGTGTCATCTCCTGCAATACTACCCACAATCTCAGCGAAATGGTATGCATCCAGTGCAGCTCCTGCCGCCATTGCCATGCCGCTGGAAGTGCGAATCACCAAAATATTTTGCGCCACATCCATCGAAACAATACTATCTTGTAATATACGAATATAGCGCTCATTCAATGAATTTTCTACACTCTTAATTACCACATATTTTTGTCTTCCATCCGAAGAAGCCACTTTGCTCAATCGCAATTCCCTAATATCTCTCGAAATAGTCGCTTGAGTCACATGATACCCTGCCTGTTTTAATTTTTCAGCCAGCTCCTCCTGAGTCTCAATCTCATATTTTTCTACCAATTCAATAATTTTACTATGTCGTTGAATTTTCATTTTTCTCTCCATTCCTACGCCCATAATTCATCATCCTACCGCCATTAGCTACATCATTTTTTTTCGCAATATTTCCAGAAAACTCACATTACTGATACGAATTAATTTTGTCTTCTGAATCGCCTTTTTAATTTTTACTCGGTCTCCTGATTTTAAGTTAAATCTCGTATCTCCATCAAAATTCACCGTAATACCACATTCCTGAGAATGATTTTGTCTTTCTGCCTCTAGCTCAATGGTCACATAGTCTGGAAATATAACACTTCTCGAATTTAAGGTATGCGGAGAAATCGGTGTGAACACAAATAAGGATGCTTCCGGCATAACGATTGGTCCTCCCGCAGACAAGTTGTAGGCTGTAGAGCCCGTTGGTGTGGCAATAATGGCACCATCCGCTTTATAGTGGCCGATATACTGACCGTCCACATAAATATTGTATTCCACAACACCTTGGACACTATTTCTCATAAACACAATATCATTAAGTGCTACATCCTCATAAATTACTTGTCCATCTCGAAGGATTTCTCCCGAAATCATCATTCGCTCCTCAATTCCATACTCTCCACGCAGCAAATGATCCAAAGCCTCAAAGACAGACCCTGGCTCTACCTCCGTCAAATACCCCAGCGTGCCAATATTCACTCCCAACAGAGGAAATTCATTATATCGCAAATCTCTCGCTGACTGAATTAAAGTACCATCGCCTCCTAATACCAGTACACAATTCACATCCTTTGGCAGTACTTTTGCTTGTTCTCTTGAGCCTACATCCGGCAATGTACAGCGAACACCTCGTGCTTCTAAGTATAACTTAATATGATTTGTCAGTACGAGATCTACATCTTTCTCTCGATTGGTAATGATAAAAATATGCTGCATGTCCCCTCCTGCTCGTTACAGTTCATGGGATTGCTCAACTAACTCTTCCACGGTAAACTGTAACTGATTTTTTTCTTCCTCTGATGGATTATTTTGCAGATAAAGAAGGTATTCAATATTCCCCTCTGGACCTTTAATTGGAGAAAATTCCAAATTTAACAAGCCAAAACCAATACTGTCTGCATAATCCATCACCGCATGAATTACTTCAATATGGGTGGATTTTTCGCGAACCACCCCCTTTTTGCCAACTTTCTCTCTTCCTGCCTCAAACTGTGGTTTGATAAGGCATACCACCTGTCCTCTCGGCTTTAATACTGCTTTTACCGGCTCCAAAATCATCTTCAAGGAAATAAAAGACACATCGATGGATACAAAATCGATTGCTTCTCCAATCTGATCTGGTGTCAAATAGCGCACATTCGTTCTTTCCATACATACAACTCGTTCATCCTGACGCAGTTTCCAAGCCAACTGCCCATGACCCACATCTACAGAAAAAACCTTTTTCGCTCCATTTTGCAGCATACAATCGGTAAATCCACCCGTCGATGCTCCCACATCCATACAAATTTTTTTATTTAAATCGATGGAAAACTGGTTGATTGCCTTTTCTAATTTTAATCCTCCTCGGCTGACATACCGAAGGGTGCTTCCCTTGACTTCAATGGGCGCATAAATATCAAACTGGGAACCTGCCTTCTCCTCCTTCTGTCCGTTGACATAGACTTGACCAGACATAATAATCGCCTTGGCCTTCTCTCTGGAAGGAGCAAATCCCATATTTACCAACAATACATCCAATCGTTCTTTCATTTTCATCTCCATAGTTACTTATATTTAACAGAATGAGTTATAAAACATTCGAAATCTGCCCTATTTGAACTATTTTCTCATGTTTTGGAGGGTCCCAAAGTCATACATTTCATACAAGCATGAAATGTATGACCTTCTGACCCTGGTATTTTAACATTTTACTATTTTTAAGATTCGCTCAGTCACAGAAACAGCATCCATCCCCAGCTCATGCTTTAACTCTGCAATACTTCCTTGCTCCACAAACTGGTCTGGAATCGCAATATTCAGTATCTGCACTGAGCTTCCAATACTCATTAAGTAATTGCCAATACACTCTCCAACTCCGCCTCGAAGGACATTTTCCTCCATCGTAACAAGCATCCTATGAGTTTCTGCCACTTTCTGTATCATCTCGAAATCCAAAGGAGAAGCAAAACGCAGGTTTACAACCGTCACACCAATCCCCTCTTTCTCCAACAAATGACGAATCTCCATAGCCGTCTCCACCATACTTCCGATGGCGAGCAATGCAATCTGCTCTCCTGCCACGAGACATTCGCTCTTTCCATAGGCGATAGGCTGACGCTTCTCTTTCATCGTACGCACTGCAGTTCCTCTCGGATAGCGAATTGCAATGGGTCCATCGTATTCTGCTGCAAAATCCATCATATCCATCAGCTCATACTTATTTTTAGGAGCCATCACACATAAATTTGGAATCTCAGATAAATAGCTCAAATCAAAAATACCTTGATGAGTCTCGCCGTCATTTCCCACTAAACCAGCTCGATCGACTGCAAAAATGACTGGCAAATTTTGAATACAGACATCATGGAGAATCTGATCATAAGCTCTCTGCAAAAATGAAGAATACACTGCAACCACTGGCTTCAAACCCGTACATGCCAATCCCGCAGCAAAAGTCACTGCATGCTGCTCCGCAATACCTACATCAAAAAATCTCTCTGGAAATTTTTTCTTAAAGTATAGAAGACCCGTTCCTTCCGGCATGGCTGCCGTGATGGCGGTGAGACTAGGATGTCGCTCTCCTAATTGAACCATCATGTAGGAAAACACATCCGTATAGGAGCCATGCATTTTTTTGCTGATGGGCAAACCATTTTCTGGATTAAATTTGTCTACTCCATGATACAGTTCCGGATGCTCCTCCGCCTGATCATAGCCTCGTCCTTTTTGCGTCTTTATATGAACCAATACCGGACGGTCAATCTGCTTGGCATCCTCAAAGATGCGCACCAAATCTCCAATATCATGCCCGTCGACTGGTCCCAAATAAGTAATTCCCATATCCTCAAACAAATTTCCCGGAACCAGCAAAGATTTGATGCTGCCCTTGAAACGGCTGATATGCTTAACTGTTTTCTGACCGAGTACAGGCACCTTGCTCAAACTCATCCTCAAATCTTCCTTTAGATTATTATAACCCTTGGAGGCACGAATCTCTGTCAAATAGCGAGACATTCCTCCCACATTGGAAGAAATTGACATTTCATTGTCGTTTAATACCATAATAAAATTACTTTTGAGCTCTGCTGCATTATTTAGTGCTTCAAAGGCCATGCCGCCCGTCATAGCACCATCTCCAATGATAGAAACTACATGATAATGTTCATGCTGCAAATCTCGTCCATGACAATAACCAAGCCCTGCAGAGATGGAAGTGGAACTATGTCCCGTATCGAAAGAATCGCAGGGACTCTCTCTTCTTTTTGGAAAACCACTCAATCCCTTAAAAGTCCGCAATTTATCAAACTCTTCTTTTCTTCCCGTTAAAATCTTATGAGTATAAGCCTGATGTCCTACATCCCAAATTAATTTATCTTCTGGCAGCTGAAAAACCAAATGAAGAGCAATCGTCAATTCCACTACTCCCAGATTGCTGGCCAGATGACCACCGGTTAAACTAATATTGGAAATCAAAAAATCACGAATTTCCTGTGCTAAATCATTCCACTGCTCTGGCGGAATCTTTTTCACATCATTTGCATTTTTTATATGTTCTAGTATCATAAGCCAACCCTATTTTTCTCTGGTGATCAGCATGCGAATCAGCTGTTCCAAGAAATGATCCTCTCCTGCGTATTTTCCCACCAAATCAATGGCCTGCTGAGAAATAGCTGCCACATCTAATTTTGCCTGCTCTATTCCCACTAAGGTCACATAAGTATTTTTTTGATTTTTTTCATCACTCAAAACCGGCTTGCCAAGAATTTCCGTTGTGCTCGTCAAATCTAAAATATCATCTTGAATCTGAAAAGCTACGCCAACATTTCTTCCAATTTTCTCCATGTCAGCAATTTCCTCCTCTTTCGCTCCCGCCAAGACAGCCCCAATCATTAACGATGCCTCTATCAGTGCCCCCGTCTTCAACCGATATACAAAATCAATCTGCTCCATAGTCATGGGCTTACCCGTCATCTCCACATCCACGGCTTGACCGCCCAACATACCATAAATGCCCGCCTTGTTAGCTAAAATTTGCATTGCTCTGCCAACTCGGTCTAAATGTTCCGTCATATTAAAGGCTTTTGCAGCTGATTCAAAAGCATACAATACTAGTCCATCTCCCGATAAAACTCCCATATCATAGCCAAATTTATACCAAGTGGTTAATTTCCCGCGGCGATATTGGTCGTTATCCATACATGGAAGGTCATCATGTACCAGAGAAAAGGTATGAATCATTTCCATTGCCACCATAAATGGCTCAATTTCCTTGCCATTACCACCAAATAAGCGATATGCTTCCTGCATCAAGAGCGGCCGCAGACGTTTGCCGCCTGCCTTTATGCTGTAATTATTTGCCTCAATGACGGTCTTTTGAAATCCTTCCTCTATTGGCAAATATTTTTCCATGATTTGCTCAATTTGATTCGTTTTTTCCTGCATTGTCTGCAAAAACATCAGTCTCTCCCTCGCTTTCTCTCAGTATTTTCATCTGCTTCTCGGCTGTATCAATTATCTTTGTACACTGATTGACCAGACGAATTCCTGTCTCAAACTGCTGCATTGATTCTTCCAAAGTCAATGAACCTCCCTCCAGCGCAGCAATAATCTGGCTGATTTTCTCCATTGACTGCTCTATTGTTAATTCCTTCCAATCTGTTTCCATAATTATGCCCCACTTATCTCTAACGCCTTTGCTCTCACGATGCCGTCTTGAAAACGAATCGAAATAATCTCGCCTTCTGAAATTTCTCCGGCTCGTTCTGCTGGCTTTTGATTCTCATGCTCCACATAAGCAAAGCCGCCAGACAGACGTCTCAACGGCGATAAAGCATCTAATCTGACTGCCAACACATCTAAGTGCTGCTGATAAGTTCTCATCTGCTTTTCCATGAGCAACTCCAGTCTGTTTCTTTGCTGTTTCTGATCTTTATAGCGCAAAATGGTATTTTCCATAGCCCGACACAATCGTTCCTGCAAATAATCCAAATATTGCCGTTCCTGAGCAAGATGGGAGACTGGATGATTCATCTGTAATTTTAACTCCATAGTTTGCAGCTGACTGCGGTATCCATTTAATGTTTGCTCCAACAAACGATTTAATTGCTTTTTATAATTCTGCAAAGTAGCTACAAATGTATCATACTCAAACACCGCCAACTCTGCCGCTGCGGATGGAGTCGGTGCACGCAAATCAGCTACAAAATCAGCAATTGTCACATCCGTCTCATGACCCACTGCTGATATAATCGGGGTCTCACAGTCAAAAATGGCTCGTGCCACCTCTTCCTCATTAAATGCCCACAAATCTTCAATAGAACCGCCGCCTCTCCCGACGATGATACAGTCCAAGCCCATTCCGTCAAGAACTTCAATCCCTCGCACGATGGATGGAACCGCCTGGTCTCCCTGCACATAGGCCGGATATAAAATAAGCTCCACATAAGGATTTCGGCGAAAAGCAACATTTTGAATATCTCGAATAACAGCTCCCGTTGGCGCAGTTACCACTCCAATACGCCTGCAAAAAGTTGGAATTGGCTGCTTGTATTCGCTGGCAAACATCCCCATTTCTTCTAGGTCTTGTTTTAATTTCATAAAACGACTATATAAATCACCATCTCCGTCCAACTCAATTTGCTGTGCATATAGCTGATAGCTGCCATCCCTCTCATAGACATTGATACTTCCCGTAACCAAAATAGTTTGTCCCTCTGCAAGACGAAACTTAAGCCCACTGCGGCTTCCGGCAAACATGACACAGGCGAGTACGCCGCTGTCATCCTTGATTGTAAAATAGATATGTCCTGAAGTATGATATTTATAGTTAGACACCTCTCCCTTTACCGTAATCTGGCGTAGGGCATAATCCTGCGAAAAAATACTTTTGATGTAATGATTCACTTGCCGAACGGAATACACCGAATTTTTTACATTTATTTTTGCCATGGCTACATCCATTCTGCCTTCAGCGGCACAGTTACTATTTTCTTATTATGCTTCATTTGCTCTGGCTATTTTTCCGAGAATCGCATTGATGAATTTGTAGGAATCATCTCCAGCGTACATTTTTCCCAGCTCAACGGCTTCATTGATAGCAAGCCCCTCTGCCACACTTTCGTCATATTTCATTTCATAGATGCCCAGACGCAAAATAGCTAACTCTACTTTTCCGATACGAGAAAGTTTCCAGCCCTCCGAATACTGCTCAATCATTTTGTCAATTTCTGGAACTAAAGGCAAAATTGTTCGTACTCGCTGTAACAAAGCTGCACAATCTTCCTCTGTCAAAATCTCTCTTGACGCTTCCTCGTTAAATTCATCGCTGCCGCATTCTTCTTGTAAGAAAAGTGCAATTTGTTCCTCTAAATTCTCTTTATCGTAAAACTCTGCGTGAAACAACATCTTGAATGTATAATCACGAAATCTTCTCTTTGTCATTTTAAATTCCTCTCCATAATGCAAAACAGTCCACGAGTCACTCTTACTCATCTTCCTGTGACTCGCACGGACTGCTCTGACGTTTTTTTAAACTGTAACACCTGCAATGGAAACATTCACACAGTCTACTTCCAAGCCTGTCATATTTTCAATCGCATTCTTTACACGTTCCTGTACCTTACTGCAAACTGCCGGCACACTGTATCCATAGCGCAAATTCAAGTTTAGCTTTGCTCGCACATGTCCTTCCTTCACTTCCACAATTACACCCTTGGAAAGATTTTTCTTTCCCATCTTTGCAATCAAATCTCTTGTCAGATTGCCTGCAATTGAGACAACACCTTCTACCTCAGTAGTAGCCAAGCCAGCGATGATTGCAACAACCTCATCTGAAATCTGTAATTCGCCAAAACTCTCATCCGTTTCCACTGTATATATACGTTCCTGTTCCATATCAAAATACCTCCATGTATTTTATTCCATGCTCTGAAATTGCTGACAATAAAGCGCAATCTAATTTTATTATACCAAAAAACACATACTTTGAAAAGTATTTCTGAAAAAAAGATGGCACAAAGTTTTTTTGTTTTTTCTCTCCTATACTCGGAACGACATAATAAATATTCAACTTTTTTAATGAACTTAAATGTCAATAATTGTGAATTCTATTACGATTGAAACGGCAGAAGCCTTCTTCAACATCACAATACCCCAAAAAATTTGTTAGGATATGATATTTTAAGGCTTCTGCCGCCAAAACAGAATCTTACATTACTCTTGGAAATCCATAAGCGAGATTACAATATTTTCAATACCAGTCTCAGTTTTTCTCTTGACAATATCCTCCACCTGTGCGCGCTCACTATCTGTCAAAGATTCACGGCAAATTACCACATCTACCTGAGAACCTGTAATGGTAACAATAGAGTTTTCAAATCCGTTTGCCTCCAATAAAGTTTCCGCTGCACTTTCCATCTCTGCGGCATTGGTCAGTTCCAACATACTGTCGATAGCACTCTGTCTTTCCTCGTCAGACAATTCCTCATTGTTGATAATTGCCAGATAAGATTCTCTGGATTTGCTCCTCACCTGCTCTCGGTCTAAACGAGACTGAGCCATAAACTCTGTTACATTAATTCCACTGGCCAATACAGCAGTGCCAGGAGCGTTCGCTGCCTCAGTGTTTTCCTCCGGACTTATTACATCTACATAGCCATCTTCACCAGCCTCACCATAATTGTTTAATTCGTCCAGAACATCTGCTGCATCCTCATCAGAAATTTCATAATTTTCTTTCACATATGTATCGGCATTTTGCTGTGCCGCCTCCACATCTGCTTCCTTTGCCTGCTGTGCATAAGTCAAATATCCTGCCACTGCCACCATTAAAGCCAATGCAGAAATAACGATTTGATTTCGATGAAAAATTTTGTTCATGCCAATCTCCTTTTTCATTTTCCAGATACATCTCCTGCTTTCTTCTTTAATACTTTTATTTTATGCGGCGCAATATCAAATAATGCTGTGAGTGCATTATTTATTTCTTCTTGAATCTCTGCTGAACCTCCTCCCTCCGCAATTACCAAAATTCCCTCAATGACCGGCGAATATTCCTGAATAACATAAGGGATTTCACCCGTAAGTATGGTGTCCTCTTCGTACTCCTCTGAATTGCTGATCCGACTGCTCCCATCCTGCTCGCTCTCATTGGAGCTGGAACTGTTGGTCCGAACATCTTTATTCAACACAATTTCTCCAGAGGCTTTAATCGTAATCACTACCTCCACCTCTCCGATTCCTTCCACTTGAGAAAGCATTTCTTCCAATTTACGTTCCAACTTTTCCTCGTAGCTGGACTCTGTCAATTCAGAAAGTGTACTATTTTGCTGTACAGGCTCACTTTCTTCCTTTTTAGGCAAACTCAAAAAAACTAACACAAAGCCCGCTACCAAAATGAGGAGAAGCTGCCAGAAGTTCATTTTCGAGAGTAGCTCCTTTAATTTCTCTGACATCTGACATTTCCCCCTTCTTATAATAAGACGTTTCGGTCAAAAAGCATTTTAACCCCAGGACACCTACAGATTGCTACGCACATTGTGGTATCATAATAAACGAGAATTGATAGATTGTTGAAGTCTGCAAAGTTGGTATCAGCATTAGAAGACTCATTCTAACACTCAAGAAATAGCAATCACATCTGTCCCAACTCCCAAATATTGAGCTAAATTTTCCTGCAAGCTCCGTAAATCATCCTCATTTCCTTGCTGTTTGAGATAGATTTTTATTGTTTTGATGACAAATTGACCATCCCTCTCTGCCATCTCTACCTCTATCTGACGGTAAGAAATTTGATTTTCTTCTAATATATATTCCACTTCTTTCACAATCTGTTTCTCACAACTTTCCATCTGCATTTCCTCGATATCCATTTGATTCAACATCGCTTCTTCCATCTCCATCTCAGCCTGCTCCACCAATGAAGTCAATTGGTCGCTCAACTGCAAAATTCCCATGACAGGTTCCACCAAAAGTAAAATCATCAAAAAACCACAGAAGAGTTTTCCATATTTCTGCAAATTTCCTTCAGGCAGCAGCTGATAAGATAAGTTCATAAATAATACAAAAAATGCAATGTTTTTTGCCCAATTTACTATGATATCCATTTAAGTTCCTCCCTGACCAGCTCCACATAAAAGAGCGATAGTCAGAAAAAATAATACTGCAGTCATAAAAACACTTCTTGCCAAGAAGCGGTTCCCTACAGCGGCAGACTGGACACATTCGGTCACTCTTCCATCGGCTGCCGGCTGTAAAACCGCAGCCGAAAGATAAAATAATCCCATCATAACCCAAAGCTTAATAAGAGGAATCAGACAAATACAGAGAATGACAATCAGTGCTGCCGTACCGATACCATTTCGAATCATTACTCCAGCCTGCACAAGAGCATTTCCTACCGCCTCAGCCCCCTCTCCCACACCAGGCAGATGATAAATAATGGTCTGTGCCAATTTGGTCTTTGAGCCCACCACCACAGGTACAATCAAATTTTGCAGTACTTGAAAACCTAATATCCCCGTCATCATAGTTCGCAAAACCCAATCTGCTAACATAAAAATCAAATCCCGCAGCTTGCTTAAGATGGCTTCTCTGGAAATATGGTTGACCAAGCTTAAAATCATGCCTGTCTCAATCAGAGGAATCACCACCGACAACAAAATCCAGCTGCAAAGACTAATTATCACAAAAACGGTTTCGTAATAAATAGCTGCGCTGGCTCCCGTAGTGGCAAGTCCTGCCGCCACTGCAAAGATGGGTAATAATACCTTCATAAAAGTCACTAACTGCTCCACCGACTCCATGGCAATTTTTCTAGATAATGCAAAAGATCCCAACAGCAAGGTAATCATCATCAAATAAGTAATAAAAAAAGCTGTCTCACCTGTCTTTTCAAGATTAAAAATATTAGTCAAATAAGACAATAACATCCCAGCCAGCGCAATCATCAAGACTTGTCCTAATAAATCTCGGTAAGTCTGCAGATCCACAAACAAAATATTCTCCAACAAATTTCCTATCTTCTGGAAAAAATCTGAAAAATTCCCTTCGATTAAATATAGAACCAGCTCAGAAAATGAAATGTTATTGTTTCCAAAAATTTGATCCAACAAAGATTGGATTTGTGAGAAATCAAAGTCTTCTACCGAATATCCTTCCATTTTAATCTCCATTCCCTACCTCAAGCCGATGGCACATCTTTTTTTCACAGTTGATCCAAGGTCTGAAACAATGCCTGAATCACCGGAAAACTCAGCCCAAAAATTGTCAAGCGAGCAAATAATTCAATTTGCTTTCCCAGTGTAGCTTGTCCCGCCTCCTGACAGATACTGGAAGCAAAATCCGCCAGATAAGAAATTCCCACTAACTTCAATATCATACTTAAGTATACGGAACTCAAATTTAAATAAGAAAAAAGAGACTGCACCGTATCTAACATCCATTCCAGCTGTCCTGACATGAGAAAAATTAATAGTACACTCCCCGCCAATCCTAGATAAATACTGTACTCCGGTTTGATTTCTCGCAATTGTAATGCTAAGAGAGCGGTCATGATACCCACCAACGCGACTTTTATCATTCTGCTTCCTCCTCATCAATCGACTTTTATATATGATAATCCCCCATCTGTAGGGCATGGGCGTTCACAATGAAAATAGGGATTGAATCGTATCAAATAAATCATAAATATAAGGCACAATCCAAAACAGTACCATCAGAAGACCTGCCAGGCTAATCAGAAAGGCATGTTCTTCCCTGCCGCTCTGTCTTAGAACCTGACAGAGCACAGAAACTAAAATTCCCACTGCCGCAATTTTGAAAATCAGAGTCTCGTCCATGATTCCCTCCTACCACAGAAGAATGCAAAGGATTCCCCCTCCAATCATTCCCAGTGCTTGGTATAAATTTTGTTTTTTTCGCCATTCAATCTTCCATTCATCGCAGATATCCATCCACTCCTTCCTCAAGCGTTCTAAAGAAAGAATCTGAGTCTGCCGATCCATTGAGTCCATCTGATTTCCTAACCGAATCCATGACTCCACATCTTCCTCTCGCAAAGAACTGTGACGCAGTTCTTCACTACTCATTTTCCAGATTTCTTCAAGACTTCCGCCCTTTGCCTCCTCAATGGTTGTATACAGTTGATAAAAAAATGACCGATAAGGAGTTTTTGCTGTTCGCTCCAATATTTTAGCTGCTTCTGCCATCGAGGCCGCCCCATCTATCTCATGCTGAAATCGTTTTAACACATAAATTCCCTCCTGCAGCAACCGCAGTCGCTTTTCACAAATACCCGCATACCAAAACCCTGCCAAACTGCAGCTTACAAAAATACACATCAATCCTACGCTTTTCATATGCTCCCCCATCACCGTACTAGTATCGATTCCATTTAAACTGATTCTGCTTCATAAAGCAAATTTCCCATAAAATCAAAAATCCACCCAATTTTTCCCACTCCCCGACTGCCATCAAATACCACGTATCGTTCAAACAAACGCTGATTTACCATCTCACGCAACACAGGTTTACTGCGAATATCTTCCATGGAACTTCCATGAACAGTAGCAATCAGCTTAATGCCGCAATTAACTACATATTCCATAGCCTCTAAGTCTGCTCGACTGCCCACCTCATCCACTGCAATAATCTGAGGCGACATTGTACGAATCAACATCATCATTCCCAATGCCTTCGGACAGCAGTCTAAAATATCTGTTCTCATGCCCACATCATTTTGAGGAATCCCCATGCAACAGGCACCAATTTCCGAGCGTTCATCCACCACACCCACTGTCATGCCCTTCTCATAGCTGTTTCCATCAGAAAGCTGACGAATTAGGTCTCGCAGCAGGGTAGTCTTTCCACAGCAAGGCGGCGAAATAATCAAAGTCTGATAAATACTATCTTTTCTTCGTATATAGGGAAGTACTTGATCCGCGCACCCTTTCACCTCATGGGCCAAGCGAATATTTAAGAAAGAAATATATTTCATACTTCGAATCGACTGATTTTCTAACACCGTCTTTCCAGCAATTCCCACACGATGACCACCTTGAATGGTTAAAAATCCTTGGCGCAATTCCTCTTCATAAGCATACAGAGAATAACCGCTGACCAACTGCAAAATTTCCTGCAGCAGTTCCCTCGTTCCTATTACGACATCCTCTGGATATAGAGTTAATCCTCTCGTTTTTGACAAATAGTATTCCTGATTCGCACAAATAAATAAAATTGGAGTTTGTACACGTATGCGTATCTCCTGTATATCAGCAAAGTCAATTTCACAATTTGCCAACATCTCTCGAATCATTTGCGGAAAAATTCTCAGGACTTCCTGTTTTCTATCCATACCAATCCTCCATGTCGCCTTTGGCAGCGCAAATAACAGTAAAAAACCTCCTGATGATAGTATATTCATCAGAAGGTTTCCTTAGAACGCCACCTAATTTTCCATTTTTATCTTCATCTTTTCCAACGCACTTTTTTCAATGCGGCTGATATAAGAACGGGAAATTCCGAGTGAATGAGCAATCTCCTTTTGGGTATGCTCCTTCAATCCAAACAGACCGTATCGATATTTTAACACGATCTGCTCTCGCTCATCCAGACAACTCAAATAGGCGTCATACATCCGCTTAATCTCCTCATTCTCCAAAATTATTTCAGGAATTTCTTTTTCTCCATTTTCTATGACATCCATAAATGTCACAGCATTGCCTTCCTTATCCACTCCTACTGGCTCATAGATAGATACCTCTCTATTTCGCTTTTTTTCTGAGCGAAGCAGCATTAAAAGTTCATTTGCTATCCTCCCCCCAATGCGTTTTTGATGCATTGGGGGAAGTAAATTTCATCATCCAATATGCAAAACAGAACTGCGCTGCATTATTCCAACTCAAACGCACCTGTGTAGAGCTGGTAATAGGTACCTTTTTCCGCAATCAAACTATCATGGCTGCCACGCTCGATGATTTTACCATGATCAAGTACCATAATACAATCGGAATTACGTACCGTGGACAAGCGGTGCGCAATGACAAATACAGTACGTCCATGCATCAGTTTATCCATGCCATCTTGTACTAATGCTTCGGTACGGGTATCGATTGACGATGTAGCTTCGTCCAAAATCATAACCGGTGGATTGGACACCGCAGCACGGGCAATAGAAATTAACTGTCGTTGACCCTGACTCAAACCACTTCCATCACCCTTAAGAATAGTGTCATACCCCTGAGGAAGCATCCGAATAAAACCGTCTGCATTAGCCAGCTTAGCTGCAGCGATACATTCTTCATCCGTCGCATTCGGATTACCATAACGAATATTTTCCATAACTGTACCAGTAAACAGATTTACATCCTGTAAAACAACTCCTAAACTGCGGCGCAAATCAGCTTTTTTTATTTTATTAATATTAATACCATCATAACGGATTTTACCATCCGCAATATCATAGAAACGGTTTATCAAATTAGTAATAGTCGTTTTTCCTGCTCCGGTAGCACCAACAAAAGCAATCTTTTGACCATGATTCGCATACAGAGTAATATTATGGAGCACCGTTTTTTCAGGTACATAGCCAAAATCCACATCATACATCGTAATGTCGCCTTTTAATCTCGTATACGTCAATGTACCATCGTGATGAGGATGCTTCCATGCCCATTGTCCAGTGCGTTCTTTGCATTCTATGATATTTCCAGTTTCGTCAATCTTTGCATTGACCAAAGTTACATAGCCATCATCCATCTCTGGTTGCTCATCCATAAAAGCGAAAATTCGAGAGGCACCAGCCAAAGCGGTAATAATGGAATTAAGCTGATTGGAAATCTGAGAGATAGGATTTGTAAAACTACGAATCAAAGTCAGGAAAGACGCAATTGCACCCAAAGTCAGAACATTTGTTCCCGTCAAGCCAAGATTCGTAATCTCAGAAATAGCCATCCATGCGCCAAGAATCGATACAAATACATATAGCAAATAATCCAAGCCACAGAGCATCGGCATAATGGCGTTAGCATTCCCATTTGCATTGGAAGAAGCTTCTTCCCAAGCTTTGTTTTTCTCTGTTAACTGTTTCTTAGCAATCTCTTCATGGCAGAAAACCTTAATAACTTTCTGGCCATTGACCATTTCCTCCACAAAACCATTCAGTTCAGCAAGAGATTTCTGTTGCTGCATGAAGTTAATACTAATTTTCTTTAAAGTACCGGCTGCCAGCTTCATGTTGATAACAACACCAATCACAGCTACAATAGACAGCGGGATACTGACATACAACATACAGATAAAAACAACTACAACCGTGAAAATGGAAGAAATCAACTGAGCCATAGATTGAGCAATCATCTGACGCAAAGTATCCGTATCATTGGTGTACAAACTCATCGTCTCGCCATGAGTATGAGTATCAAAATATCGAATCGGTAACCACTGCATCTTTGTGAACATTTCGTCACGAATCTTCTTCAGAGTACCCTGAGCAATTGTAACCATCAGACGATTATAGGTCAACGTAGAGAGGATACCAATGAGATAAATAAAACCAATGGTAATGAGTGCATGAATCAGACCGTTAAACACAGGACTATCCATAGCCAACAACGGTACAATATAATCATCAATTAATGTTTGCAGGAACAAAGAAGAGGCTGCGCTTGCAACAGCACTAAGTAAAATACAGACTACTACAACAACCATACATACTCTATATTCTTTCATATAGGTCATCAGTCTTGTGAGAGACTTTATATCAAAATGCTGGGCAGGCATTTCTTTGTTATTTCTTTTCGTCATTACCTTTATCTCCTTTCTGCTGGGATTCGTAAACTTCTCGATAAATATTGCAGGTTTTCAGTAATTCATCATGTTTGCCAACAGCAATTACTTTACCATCATCCAACACAACAATCTGTTCTGCATGCTGTACAGAGCTGACACGCTGTGCAATAATAATCTTTGTCGTTTCTGGTATATATTCCGCAAACGATTTTTGTATGATCGCATCTGTTTTTGTATCGACAGCACTGGTAGAATCATCCAGAATCAATACCTTAGGCTTTTTCAAAAGAGCACGTGCAATACAAAGACGTTGTTTCTGACCTCCGGATACGTTAGTACCACCCTGCTCAATATGAGTGTCATAATCATCTGGGAAGGTCTGAATAAATTCATCAGCACAAGCCAAATGACAAGCATAGCGAATTTCTTCGTCCGTAGCGTCTTTGTTGCCCCAACGAAGGTTTTCGGCAATGCTACCAGAAAACAATTCATTTTTCTGCAAAACCATAGCAACGGAATCACGAAGCGTGTTCAGATCATATTTTCGCACATCTACACCACCTACAGCCAAAGAGCCTTCTGTTACATCATACAGTCGGGGAATCAGCTGCACCAGACTGGATTTGGAGGAACCGGTACCTCCTAAGATTCCTATAGTCTGTCCAGACTTAAAATGAAGATTAATTTGATCAAGTACCTTTTTATCAGCTTTAGATGCATAGACAAAGCTGACATTGTTGAAATCAATATCGCCATTCTTAACTTCCATTACGGGATTTTGAGGATTGGCAATGTCCGTTTTTTCGTTCAGCACCTCAGCTACACGCTGTGCAGAGGAAATCGCAATCGTCATCATGGCAAAGACCATGCTAAGCATCATCAGGCTAATAAGAATCTGAGACGCATAGTTAATCAAAGCGGTCAAATTACCAGTAGTCAAACCTACTTCAGGATTATTGCCACTAGCAATAATCGCCTTGGCACCAAGCCAGGAAATTAAAATCATGCAGGCATACATAAAAAATTGCATAATGGGAGAATTGAATGCAAGCAGTTTTTCTCCCTTGGTATATCCTTCCGAAATTTTTTGAGAAATTCCCTTGAATTTTTCGATTTCTCCCTTTTCCTGATTAAAAGACTTTACAACACGGATACCTCTGACATTTTCTTGTACTACATTGTTTAGGCTATCATAAGTCTGGAATACTCTCTTAAAAATTGGATTTACCTTAGTGATAATCAGCAACAGCAAAGCTGCCATAATAGGAATAATAATCAAAAAAATCAAAGAAATTTCTTTGTGAATCCTAAAAGAAACAATTACCGCAAACAGCATCATGACAGGCCCTCGAATAGCCATACGAATCAACATCTGGTAAGCATTCTGAATGTTGGTCACATCTGTAGTGAGACGGGTGATAATAGATGCCGTGGAAAATTTATCAATATTAGCAAATGAAAAAGTCTGCACATTGGCATACATATCTTCACGCAGGTTTGCTGCAAAACCTGCAGAGGTCCTCGCACAAAGTTTAGCAGACAGGACACCGGTAGTTAATTGAAGCATAGCACATACCGCAAGGATAACTCCATACTTCCACACAGCAGCCATGCTGCCTTGTTCCACACCAAAGTCAATCAAATTTGACATACACAATGGTATTAAGATATCAAACAGAACCTCCAGAATAGACAGGAGCATCGTTAGAAGGGAGCCTTTTTTGTACTGTCGCAGGCTCCGTGCAAGCGTTTTGATCATAGACACTTATTCCTTTCTTTTTATATAGCGTGCTACATTTTGTATCAAACAAAATGCCGACATAAGCGGCATTTTGCTTAATCTAGATTATTGTAGATTGTCATTAACAGTTTTTCCAATTGAAGAACTTGCTCAGGAGACATTCCCTGAACCATTGCTTGCTCCTGTTTGGAAATCGTACTGCTCATCCATGCCCCAATAGAGCGGGCGTTTTCGGTCAGCTGCACAATTTTATTGCGGCGATTATCTGGATCGAACCAGCTGATCAAAAATCCGTTCTGTTCCATCCTGGAAACAATGCCCACTACCGTAGGATGACTCACTTCCAGAAAATCTTCAATTTCTTTCTGGGTTGCCTGTCCCCCCTGGCTGTCTAGGAATGCCAAAACACGGCTCTGGGAAAGTGTCAGATTTTGACTTTTCAAGTCAGCGTCTGCTTTGACCTTCAGTTTGTCGTTAATGACTTTAATTAAATAACCAATTCCTTTTGGCTCCATAAGATACCTCTCTTTTAATTGTAGCACGCTACATATTATAATCCCTCTGTGAAATTTTGTCAATAGAAGTGAACAAAATAAAATGAACCACAGATAATTTTTTGTAACAAACTAACATCTATGATTATTGATTACTCATACTCTTTTTTGTGTTGTACTTTGATTCGCTGATGTAGTAATAGCGGACAACTTCTATCTCATAGACTGAAATGCAAGGGAGGTGCGTGATATCAGCAAAAAAAATGCTCCAATCTATGTGATTGTCCATTATCCCAAAACTGAAAAAGGGAACCATGAGCTGAAAAAACGAGTATCCAGTGTTCATGCAGACATAGTTAATCGATATATTCAAAAATTAAATTGTCCTCCTAATCAAAAAATACAACTGCTGGATGCTGTAATCAAAACAAAGCTCACTGAGAACACAGATGAACAAACTCAGTAAAATTTGAATATGTGCGAAAGAGTTTTTGACGCCCTGAGAAGATTTCTTCCTCCCATGCAGTCATTATCCTCTCTCATCATCTTCATAATCCACATTGAAAAACTGTTTCAGATCATCACACTCTTCATCAGATACACCAAATAGAATCACATGAGCATTAACTCCATCCCAGACCACTTTACGAACAATGGTACGGATCATCGCTCGCTTCTGCTCGATAGTCACTTCATTCATGCTGGATTTGAATACAGACAGCAGCTGACGTATCACATCAAATTCCATGTCGCTCAGTGCGTGCTGGGAAGTTAACCCTTGCAGTTGCTGAATACGTGAGTCTATATTCTGACATTCCTGATTCAGCTGTTCGATACGCTTTGCCACATAACCTTTGGCTGTGCTGTCACCTAGCTCAATAAG
The DNA here is from genome assembly GCA_051879015.1 of Lachnospiraceae bacterium. GTDB lineage: Bacteria > Bacillota > Clostridia > Lachnospirales > Lachnospiraceae > JBJELF01. Next base: position 66,541 of record JBJELF010000001.1, on the reverse strand, counting down.
CGAATCAACCAAACCTTCTATTTTTTTCTCTGTACTTGCTTTTTCCTGACGCAATGCAGCAAGGCGTTCTTCATAATCCACACAATTTCCAATATAAAATTTACGCCTCTGCTCCAACTGGTCAATAAAGTTTTCTTTATCATTCTCCAACATTTTAATGTGCTCAATGATTGCCCTATCCATCATGTTGCCATTGGCATTTTTTCCATTACAAATGCTGCGTTGGCTGCGTTCTTTCATCTTACACACATAGGTGTAGATGGGCTTCCCATCATCGGTCTTGCTCCTACTCAGCTTCGGATACATGCGACTTCCACAACTGCAATAAAGCAAACCAGTAAGTAAGGCTTCATTGCTGCGAGGTTTATGATAGGATTTTAACTTATTGCGCTCTAAGGATTCCTGCACAGTAATCCATATCTTACCCGGAATAATACCAGGGTGCTGACCGACCGATACAATCCATTCATTAGCTGGACGCCACACAGTTGTTCTTCCTTTTTCCTGATCGGTACGATTATAAGCTAAAATACCATGTATACCATCAAAGGCTTCTTTATCTGAAAACAGATCTACGTTCATTTTGACAAAATAATCGTATGCATCTTGATCAGCAATTACATAAACAGGATTTTGTAAAATCGCTTTAATTGAAAAACGAGTAAAATATCTACCATTCTTGGTTTTAATCCCCCTTTTTATTAATTCCGATTCTGTGATTGTCTGAGAATCCGTTTCAATATATAAATTATAGATTATCTTTACAATATCCGCTTCTTCTGGTATTAACTTCAGTTTACAGGATTTCTTGGCTTTGCCATCTACAGTCACACTCTCAACTGACTCTGAAGTATAACCAGTCGGAGTTGTACCTCCAAGCCATCGCCCAGACTTTGCTAACTCATGCATATTGTCACGGATACGCTCGGCAATGGTTTCACGCTCCAACTGCGAAAAAACAGAAGCAATATACATCATAGCTCGCCCCATAGGCGTACCAGTATCGAACTGCTCTTTAATAGAAACAAACGCAATCTCCAGACGGGATAATTCTTCAATCAGTCCCGCAAAGTCACTGATGTTACGGCTGATACGGTCAAGACGATAGACAATGATAGCCTTAAATTTACGTTTCTTGGCATCATCCATCATTCTTTTAAAATCTGGTCGATTCAAATTGCCGCCGGAAAAACCTTCATCTTCATAAATCATAATATCTTCAACAGCTTCATCACTATAATGTGTACGAATATACTCTTTACAAAGTTCTACCTGATTGCCGATACTTTCACCTTTTCCAGTAAATTTTGATTTACGGGAATAGATTGCAATACGGTCATCATGTTTTTGCATCTTTGTATCCTCCCTATTAACCCAACATCATGTAATATGCTTTATACTATTATATCATGGTTTTGGGGACAAAATGCCTTTTGAGCTTTCGAACAGCTTAAGATATAAAAAATTAGATTGTTTCTCGAAAGCAATGCCACAGCCGTTACCCCCTTTCGAGAAACAGCTGTGGCATTTTCTTAAAATTTGTGAAATCAACGCCAGAATACAGATATTCTTGATTATAATCAATCCTATTATTTTTCAGTTTTACAGAAATCACTTTTTAGTATTCTTTTTCTCTCTAGTAGAAATCAACAATCAGAATAATAAAATCAACAGGATAGCAACAGCTACCAAAGCTGCCACAATTATAGGTTCTATCTGAAGAGCCTACAATAAATAAAAGTATTTTACTATTTTAACGCATCTGTGAGAGGATAGCATTTTCTACACATTTTGCACAGTAAGTTGCCAGACGATTGCCTTTCTCCGGATTAAATGTGTTCACACCTTTAATTAAACCAATCGTGCCGATGGATAGCAGTTCTTCTGTCTCTTTCTCCGCCATACTATATTTTTTGACGATATGAGCTACCAATCGCAGGTTTCTCTCAATCAAAATATCCCTGGCTTCTTTGTCCCCCATTCTTAGACGCCCTAAATAAAGTGCTTCTTCTTGGGCGGTCAGAGGTTTTTGAAAGGTTTTCAAGAGAATACCCCTCCACGGCCGTTTCTTATAGTATATGCAGTCATGAAAGATTTTGTTACTGGCAAAACAGAAACCGAAATATCATTTTTATTTACACATGGACTCCGCTGCTTCGTAGATTCCCTCTGCAAAGGTTGGATGAGCCATCACCGCAGAAGTCAGCTCCTTCACGCTCATTCCTTTTCCTACCGCTAGTCCTAATTCTCCGATTATGTCAGTTGCCCGAGCACACATCAGCTGCGCTCCCAGAAGTCGTCCAGTCTCCCTCTCTGCTACCAACTTAATAAAGCCTCGTTCCTGAAGAGTCAGGAGTGATTTTCCATTGAGAGACATGATATATTTTCCAGTTTCCACCTCTATGCCAAGAGCCTTTGCCTCATCGACCGTAAGTCCTACGCAGGCAATCTCCGGGTCCGTGTAGACGCAGGCAGGAATCACGGAAAGATTCTGAGAAGCAGGAAGGGAGAACATATGCTCCACTGCCCGACATCCCTCTGCCGTTGCCATATGAGCTAACTGGATGCCTCCAATCACATCACCGACCGCATAAATTCCTGGAAACATCGTCTGATAATTTTCGTTAACTTTCAGATATCCACGTTCTGTAAAAAGAGTGGAGCCAAACATATTTTTCACTTGTTCCGAGAACAATCCTTCCATCTCCGGCTGTCTTCCAATAGAGACTAAGATTCCCTCTGCTGTTGTACTTCCAGGCTCTTCTTTCCCTTTTTTATTTTTTGTTACATATGTACAAATAAAAGTATTTCCATCTTTTGAAATTTCCTTTACCATAGCGGAAGTGATAACCTCGACCCCTCGTTTCTTCAAAATCATCTTGAGATTCTGGGAAATTTCTTTATCCATTCCGGGAAGGATTCGATCCATGGCCTCAATAACCGTCACCTGACTGCCGAGATTACTGTAAACCGTTGCCATTTCCATTCCGATGACACCACCGCCAATGATAATCATGCTTTTATAGTAACTTTTCTTGTCATTGCCTAGCCTATTTTCATCAAGAACCGTATCGCTGTTCATAACACCTTCGATATCAATTCCGGGAATTGGAAGTCTCGCAGGCTTTGAACCGGAAGCAATTAAAACACGGCGGGCTGAAACAAAGGATACTTCTCCATCAGATGTTTCCACTTTTACAGTAATCCCTGTCTCATCCGTAGGTTCTTTCGGTTCCTTCTGGACATTGAAAGAAATGGATTCAATCGTCCCAACACCGTTTAAAACAGTTACTTTCTGCTTTTTTAATACCTGGCCGATTCCGCCCCTCAGATTTTGCAGAACGGCATCCTTATACTGCCAAAATGCCTCCGAGTCAAACTGTGGTATTTCACAGCGGATTCCCAACTTTTCGGCTTCTCCAATCTGTCGAAAAGTTTCAGTGCTGTGAAGCAATGTTTTTGTCGGAATGCAGCCGCGATTCAAACAAGTTCCGCCAAGCTCTCTTTTCTCCACAAGAGCCACGTTTTTTCCAAGTCCTGCTGCCTTTAAAGCCGACGGATAACCGCCAGGACCGCCTCCAATGACAAGTAAATCAAAAATTTGTTCCATTATCTGTCCTCCTTCAGACACTGGATAATATCTTCCATCATCTTAGCCGCCTCTGCGCCGCCTTCGACTTTTTCGGGAAGTAAATCCCAATCAGCAGAGAGATATTTAGTACCAATCAGCGCACGTCCTGCTGCCTTTGGAAATTCAATATCAAGACCGTCAGACCACACAACAGCCTGCTGTACCACACCTTCTGAAACATCAAGCTGTATCAGCACTTCACCCCAGCAAAATTTCTTTGAAACCTCGTACTGAAAAGAAATTTTTCTCCCATATTTCCAGTCCCAGGAAGCGAAGCGAATCATGCCGGCCTCAATTTCCTCTTCCGAGATTCTGTCTAAAGAAAGAGGCTGCGGACAAATTCCATAAACGCTTTCAAAAGCATGAAGCAGCGCCTCTCTCATCTGGGAAATCGTCATATCCGGCACATACTCTGAGAGATTGACAACCCGACTCTTTACAGAATCAACACCTTTTGATTTCAATTTTTCCTGCGAAACATTGAGATATCTCCCCATCTCGCTTTTATCCGCTCTGATAAGAATTGTGCCGTGATGATAACAGAAATCTCCGCTCTTATAATAGGCATTTCCAGAAAATTTCCGTCCTTCTGCTGTCAAATCATTTCGGCCATTTTTTATAGCCGGAATCCCGAAGGACTGTACTGCCCTCAAAATAACTTCTGCCTGTTTCTCTGTATTATAATCGGTCTCCCGAACTAAAAATGTGAAATTTAAGTTTCCCATGTCATGGAATACCGCTCCGCCTCCGGACAGACGGCGGGCTAAATAACCGCCGTCCGCCTCCAAAACCTCGGTTTTACATTCCTTCCAAGGATTCTGATTGTAACCGATTACTACCGTTTTGCGGTTTTGCCACAAATAAAGAATGCATTCTCCCGGTTCTGTATGTTTTAAAAGATATTCTTCCAGTGCAATGTTATGGTAAGGATTTACCGATTCACTGATTAAATAAGAGAGCTTATTCAAAGACATAGCGCAGCCTCGGCTTTCTTGCAGCCTGTACTTCATCAAGACGTTTTACAGTCGTCGTGTGAGGTGCTGTATGAACATATTCCGGATTGCTCTTTGCTGTCTCATGAATTTCCAGAAATGCATGAATCAATTCATCCAAAGTTTCCTTGGACTCCGTTTCTGTCGGCTCGACCATCAATGCCTCATGAACAATCAACGGGAAATACATGGTTGGTGGATGGATACCGTAATCCAGAAGAGATTTTGCGATATCCATGGCATTTATCTCAATGTCATGCTTCTCCTGCTCCAAGCTCATAACGAACTCATGCATACAAGTTTCGTCATATGCCATATCATAGGTGTCTGCCAACTTTGTTCTAATATAATTAGCGTTTAGAACCGCATTCTGACTGGCCGAGCGGATACCCTCGCGGCCAAGCATTAAAACATAGGTCAAGGCCTTGATCATCACTAGAAAGTTTCCATAAAATGCCTTCATACTGCCGATAGACTCTTCATGCGCCTGGAAGTGGAAGCCTGTTTCATCTTCGATAACACTGCTGCCCGGAAGATATTTCTTTAAAAATTCCTTACAGCCAACTGGACCGCTTCCCGGACCTCCTCCACCATGAGGCGTGGAAAATGTCTTATGAAGATTCAAATGTACTACATCAAATCCCATGTCACCAGGACGGGCAATTCCCATGATGGCGTTTAAGTTGGCACCATCATAATAGTTTAAGCCGCCTGCTTCATGGATAATCTTTGTAATTTCCAAAATATTTTTATCAAATAATCCAACCGTATTCGGATTTGTAAGCATTAATCCTGCAGTATCCTCTCCGACAGCAGCTCTCAAGGCATCCAAATCTACTAAGCCATCGACTGTGGAAGGAATATTGACAACGGTAAAACCTGCCATTACAGCACTGGCCGGATTTGTTCCATGAGCAGAATCTGGAACGATAATCTTTGTTCTCTTAAAGTCACCTCTATGGTCATGATATGCCTTAATCAAAAGAAGTCCTGTAAATTCACCGTGAGCGCCCGCTGCCGGTTCAAAGGTCATAGCATCCATACCAGTGATTTCGCCAAAAAGTTTTTCAGCAGTGTGGATTGCTTCCAGGCAGCCCTGCACCGTACCTTCCGGTTGAAGGGGATGTATATTTGTAAATCCTGGAAGAGCAGCTGTAATTTCATTGATTTTCGGGTTGTATTTCATGGTACAGGAACCAAGAGGATACTGACCATCATTTACGCCATGAGTCTCCTTGGCAAGCTCTGTATAATGGCGGCTAATATCATTTTCCGATACTTCCGGAAGATGAAGAGCTTTCGTCCTCTTCATTTCGCCCATATCTATAATCGGCACATCACATTCCGGAAGGATTGTGCATCTGCGTCCTGGAATACTGCGTTCAAAAATCAGTTTCATACGGAAGCCACCTCCTTCACCAGTTTCACCAAAGTGTCTATCTCCGTTTTGGTATTCATTTCTGTTGTACACCATAAAATTCTGTTACCAGGCAAAGGCAGTCCGCCAAGAAATCCTTTCTCTGCCAGCTTATCCATCAACTCACTGACATCCAGCGGACATTCTGTGACAAATTCATGGAAGAAAGGTTTGTCATAAACAGGTATAAAACCAACCGCCTCCAACTTTTTCTGAAGATAATGAGCCTTGGAAGAAGAAAGAATTGCTGCCTGACAGAGACCGTCTGTGCCCATTGCAGAAAGATACACGGAAGCTGTCAGAGCGCACAGTGCCTGATTAGAGCAGATGTTGCTGCTTGCTTTTTCTCGGCGAATATGCTGCTCTCTGGCCTGAAGGGTCAGAACAAATCCGCGCTTTCCGTCGCTGTCCACAGTTTCTCCGACAATTCGTCCTGGAAGCTTACGCATCATATCCTTTGTAGCGGACATAAATCCAAGATAAGGTCCACCGAAACCCATAGGCATACCAAGAGGCTGACCTTCACCGACAGCCACATCAGCACCGCACTCAGACGGTGTCTTTATTATGGCCAAGGCAATGGGATTACAGCCCATAACAAATTTTCCGCCTTTTTCGTGAACCATTGCACCGAGGCTCTCTGCATCTTCAAGGATTCCATAAAAATTGGGCTGCTGTAAATAAAAGCAAGCTACTGTTCCGTCTAACATGGAGGCAAGAGCCTCTTTATCGGTCACGCCATCCTTTTCCGGTACAATAACAAGTTCAGCATTTCTTCCATAGCAGTAGGTCTTCATTGTCTCAAGAACCTGCGGCGGCGTGGTGGCCGACACCAAAGCTTTGGTGCGTTTTCTCTCCCTACACATAAAAATACTTTCAGCAGCAGCAGTTGCTCCATCATAAACGGAAGCATTAGCAACATCCAGTCCTGTCAGCTCACAGATCATGGTCTGGAATTCAAATATAGATTGAAGATTCCCCTGACTGATTTCTGCCTGATACGGCGTATAGGCAGTCAAAAAATCTTCTTTTGCGGTTACACTTTTTACAATTGCTGGAATATAGTGATGATAAGAACCTGCACCACGGAAAATATGACGAAAAACCGTATTTTTTTCAGCCATTTCTTCCATTTTTGCACCTGCTTCCATCTCAGAAAGTCCAGATGGAATCGAAACGCCATCTTTTAAGTAAACCTCTTCCGGCACTACAGAAAACATTGCATCAAAACTTTCATAACCGGCCTCTTTCAGCATTTCCCCCTGCTGCTTGCCAGTGTTGGATATAAAACTTCCCATGTTTACACCCCCTGTTTACTTGTGTTATTCTTTTGTGAAATCCTCATATGCATCAACGTCAAGTAATTCTTCTGTGTCAGTGATGTCAGAAACACGGATAAACCAAGCACCATAAGGATCTTCATTGATACTCTGAGGAGAATCTAACAATTCTTCATTGATTTCACATACCGTTCCTGATACTGGAGAATAAACATCAGAAACTGCCTTTACAGACTCCACATCACCGAATGCCTCTCCTGCTGTTACCTCATCGCCCTCTTCTGGGAGGTTAACAAACACCAAGTCACCAAGCTCGCTCTGTGCGTAATCTGTAATACCAATCAAAACAGTTCCGTCCTCTTCATACTTTACCCACTCATGAGATTTGCTGTACTTTAATTCCTTTGGAAAATTCATAATAAAAATCTCCTTTCTTTATTTTTCACTTTGCTCTTTTATAAAATGGAAGTGCCACAACTTCTGCTGCAACTCGTCTTCCGCGAACATCAGCCTCCAATGCAGTTCCAACTTTCGCATGGGCAGCGTCAATCAGCGCCATCGCAATCGGATAGCCAAGGTAAGGGGCATGAGTTCCAGAAGTAGTCACACCAATCTGGGTGCTACCAAAATAAACCGCGCAATGTTCGCGAATAATTCCTCGTCCAGTAACTTTAAGACCTACACGTACCCTATCCGGAGCTCCCTTATCCTTCAGTGCTTTCTTCCCGATAAACTCTTCCTTTTTCATTTTAACGGCGAAGTTCAAACCTGTTTCAATTGGAGTGATAGTCTCGTCCATCTCATGTCCATAAAGAGGCATTGCCGCTTCCAGACGAAGAGTATCTCTTGCGCCTAAACCACAAGGAATCAAGCCCTCTTCCTTTCCTGCTTCCATCAGTGCTTCCCACATAGCAGCAGCCTGATCAGCAGCCATATAAATTTCGTATCCATCTTCGCCAGTATAACCAGTCTTAGAAAGAACACAGGGGATTTTTGCAGCTTCGGCAGCAGGATTGCAGCTATAATATTTTTTCGGAAGGTCCTCTTCCTTTGCGATCTTCATGAGAATCTTCTTTGCATTCGGTCCCTGAAGAGCAATTTGACCTACTGTCTCAGAGATATCAGTAAATACGGCATCTCCAAATTCATGCTCTTTCATCCACTTAAAATCTTTGTCTTTGTTGGAAGCATTGACAACAATAAAATAGTGGTCATCACGAATCTTATAAACAATCAAATCATCTACAACACCACCATTTTCATAGCACATAGGACTGTAACGAGCCTGACCATCATACATACCAGTAAAATCATTTGTTAAAAGATGATTTAAATTGGCCAGAGCATCCGATCCAATACAGGTAATCTCACCCATATGAGATACATCGAACAGACCACATTCCGTTCGGACAGCCATATGCTCTTTGATTACTCCGGTTGGATACTGAACCGGAAGAAGGTATCCGGCAAAGGGGACTATCTTTCCGCCATACTTTACATGGGTGTTATAAAGGGGTGTTTTCAATTCCATATCCATTTTTCCTCCTTAAACTGATATGCCTGCTTCACAGACATCACTAAACATACAAATCGATTGCTCCGCACGTTATGCTCTCGCAATCACTGCCTAACAGCAAATTTTTGCACATAAAAAGGGCATACAGCCATAAAGCTATATGCCCTGTCTTCGTACCTGAAAGATTCTCTTTTTCTTACATTTCCTTACCAAAAAAGAAGGACAATAAGAAAAAGACTGCCTCGTCGGTGGTACCTAATGCACCTTTCCAGGGATTCGTCCAAATCCGGTCCTTTTGCCTGAGAGTTTTTTCCCCTTCGGCGCGCTCTTAAAACATTCTCTCCCGAATTCATCACCCGATTATTTTACTTGTATTTTATCACAAAATTTCTCGAGTTGCAACCAAATTTTTTGTTAGTTTTTTAACTATCAATATTCTGTCCGCTCAGCTGCCCATTTATTCTTGAATCACTTTCCATGCCTCCATCAAACGCTGTAAACTCCATGCTGCATTAGCTGGGCTAGTCGACGGCAGTTTAGACACAGATGGCATACCTTCTTTCCAGCAATATTTTTTAAAAAGCTCGTACGCCTTACCACCATTTAAACATATCCTCTCAATGGGCGCAGCCTGCAAAATGATTTTCATATCGTTTGCAGTTACATTTTGGATGGAACTGTCTGACGAGCCTGCGATATCGCATGACGCAACAACATCCCACAGAGCAATTTTATGATTCAAAAGAAACGTACATTTCTCTTCAATCGTATGAGGTACTTCCTCTTCATACAGCGAAGCCAACACTTTCCAAAAACGATTTTGAGGATGTCCATAATAAAATTGCTGTTGGCGAGATTTTACCGATGGAAAGGAACCTAAAATTAGAATTTTCGAATCAGAACCATAGACAGGTCCAAAAGTATGAGTTACATGTGTTATTTCCATTCTCTCACTCATCCTCACACAATTATTTTTTGTGTTATAATTATCCACAAATAGAAAGAATCGCATCTGCAAAAATTTCAATACTATCGAGCAATTCATCAATAACAGCAAATTCATCTGGACCATGCATATGGTAATCCGTATCCATCTGCATACATCCAAAGGCAACACCATTCTTCAAATGATGGACATAAGTGCCACCGCCAATGGCCATGGTATATCCCTTCTTACCCGTTATCTTTTCATAACTTTGCAGCAATTTTACCACTAATTCAGAATCTGAAGGCACATAATGAACCTCTCCAATCTCTGTTGTCAACGCAATAATTCCATTTTTTTCCAAAGCTTCCTTGACTGCCACACCAGTATTTTCCTTAGTACAAACCAGTGGAATACGCGAATCAAACTGTCCTTTCATAGAGTTTTCATCCATCGTCAACATGGTGAAGGCTAATGTTAAATCGCCAGATTCTTCATCCACATAATTGATTCCCAAAGCGGCACCGTGATTGTCACCATGAGGAAAACTATTGACCAACCCCTCAATACATTTAGTGGAACCACAGTCTGCTAACGGAAGCTCATCTAAATACGTCAATAACGCGGTGATTGCATTATTTCCCATATCTGGTGTAGATGCATGAGCACCTTCTCCCACTGCCAACACTAAAATTTCATCTCCCTGCTGTGTCAGCTGATACTTTGCTCTTGTCTGTTCAGACACTTTTGCTGCCACCTTCTTTGCTGTTTCCAATGACAAGCCCTTTACAACAGCTTTTGCCTTTGCAGGCACCACATTGAGCTTAATTCCTGCTTGAAGAGAAGTAACTCTTGGAAGAGCATCGCTTACTTCCCAGTGTGCTTCAAATACTGGATGAAATGGACCTTTTTCTATATTAATTAATGGAAATTCAGCATCTGGGGAGAAACTCATAGGTGCCTCTGATTCCTGACTATAATAATATTTCAAATCGGAAGAACCACATTCCTCATCAGAACCCAACACAAGGCGTACACTCTTGCTCATCGGAAGTTTTAACTCCTTAATTGCACGCATCGCATATAGAGCACACATTGCCGGTCCCTTATCGTCCACGGAACCTCTGCCGTAGAGACGACCTCCCACAATCACAGGTGTAAATGGTTCCGTCACACTCCATCCATCACCTGCTGGCACAACATCCAAATGAGCCAATACATCCAACTGCTTGGGTGCATCACTAAAATCTGCTGTTACCACTCGATTTCCATAATTTCTGCAAGAAAATCCATACTTCTCTATCATTTCTTTTGCAGTCTTTAACGCCTTTGCCGGACCTGAACCATAGGGCATATCTGGCTCTTCTTCCATTCTCTCGCTGTTAATTCTCACCAAAGTCATTATATCCTGTAAAAATTCTTCTCGATGAGACTGTACATATTCATGAATCTGCTTCTGATACATATCTATTTACCTATCCTTTCGATGGATTTAACTTCTCCCACAACCATGTTTTAATAAACTGCCGCTCAGGAGCTTTAAATTCTCTTCCAAACAGTGCCTTGTCTGGTATCCTTCAATTCAATTCCCATCTCTAAGAGCTGACTGCGGATTTCATCGGCTCTCGCAAAATTCTTTGCCTTCTTCGCCTGCTTTCTCTCCTCAATCAAAGCTTCTATTTCACTGTCCAGACTTTCCTTCTCTTTTTCAACAATAATTCCCAGAATATCCGCCAAAGTAAAGAGAGTCTTCTTGAAATATTCTACCAAAGCTTTGCTGCTTTGCTCATTGGTCTTGGAATTGCTCAGCTTAACTAACTCAAACAAAGCGGAAATAGCATCTGCTGTATTAAAATCATCTTCCATAGCAGCTTCATACTTGGCAACCAAAGTCTTTGCCTCATCCACAACAGCCTGCTCCTCTGCTGTCATAACATCTTTTTGAGCATTTGCGAACAATCGCTCTAATTTTTCATAGGCAGTCACAATACGCTCTAAACCATTCTTAGCAGCTTCCATTAACTCTGCACTGAAATTTAATGGACTTCTGTAGTGAGCGCTCAACATGAAGAAACGCAGTACCTGTAAGTCATATTTTGCTGCAATATCGCGCACAGTAAAGAAATTTCCGAGAGACTTTGACATCTTGACACCGTCAATATTCAAAAAACCATTGTGCATCCAATATTTGGAAAATTCTTTTCCATTGGCAGCTTCACTCTGAGCAATCTCATTCTCATGATGAGGGAATATCAAATCCTCACCGCCAGCATGAATATCAATCTGATCACCCAAATATTTTTTTGACATGACAGAGCACTCAATATGCCAGCCAGGACGCCCCTCACTCCATGGAGATTCCCAATAAGGCTCGCCTTCCTTCTTTGGCTTCCAAAGTACGAAATCTAATGAGTCTTCCTTCTCTTCCTCACCACTGACCTTCAATTCACGAAAACCAGACTGCATATCATCCAAATTTTTGTGAGATAATTTGCAGTAATCCTCAAAATTTCTGGTGCGGAAATAGACCGTGCCATTTTTCTCATACGCATAGCCCTTTTCAATCAAAGTGGAAATCATCTCAATCATTCCATCAATTTCCTGTGTAGCCAGAGGATGCACTGTGGCCGGACGCACATTCATACCTGCCATATCTTTCTTGCACTCCTCGATATAGCGCTGAGATATCACTTCAGAACTGACACCCTCCTCGTTTGCTTTCTTGATAATTTTATCATCCACATCTGTAAAATTGGAAACATATTTGACATCATAACCTTTATACTCCATATAGCGACGCACTGTGTCAAAGACAATCATAGGGCGTGCATTGCCGATATGAATTAAATTATAGACAGTTGGTCCGCATACATACATACGGACCTTACCCTCTTCTAATGGGACAAATTCTTCTTTTTTTCTTGATAATGTGTTAAATACTTTCATGTTTTTTTCCTCTCATTATTCGTTTATTTTTTTACTTCATCTAACTTTTGCAAAACTACTTTTAAAGTCTCTCTAAGCTCTCTATTTTCTTGTTTGAGCTGTTCAATATCATTCAACACTGGATCTGGCATATGCACTTGATCTAAATCAGACTGAGGAACTCGCACATTGTCGCGCTTAACGATACGTCCCGGCACACCTACCACCGTCGAATTAGGAGGCACTGGTTTCAAAACGACTGCACCTGCACCAATTTTTGAATTGTCTCCAATAGTAAAGGAACCCAAAATTTTAGCTCCTGCACTAATCATTACATTATTTCCAATGGTAGGATGACGTTTACCCGTCTCTTTTCCTGTACCACCCAAAGTCACTCCTTGATAAAGTGTAACATTGTCTCCAACTTCACTGGTTTCTCCAATAATTACACCATGACCATGGTCAATAAAAAATCCCTTGCCAATCTTGGCCCCTGGATGAATTTCAATTCCTGTTTTGCGGGCTGCTCTTTGAGAAATCCAGCGAGCAAGAAAAAATCGCCTTTTACAGTACAACTTATGAGCAATTCGATACCAAAAAATCGCCCAAAAACATGGATACAACAATACTTCTATATCCTTTTTGATGGCAGGGTCACGTTCTCGAATGACCTGCACTTCTTCCTTAAAAAAATCAACTAACTGCATTTTATACCTCCTATCAGACCTCTATTGCCAAACAATTATTCTCCTACACGCTTTATGCATAAAAAAAGCGCCTCCTAAGAGACGTTTCCACGTGGTTCCACTCTAATTAAGGTATACACTACCTTCTCTCATGCATGGTAACGCTTGCCAGCGAAATGGACTACTTGCTAACGCAGTTTGAATTATCATGCTTTCGCCCATTCTGCTCCCAGATGCACTTCACATAGCATTCCACGAAAATTGCTTTCAGCCGATGACAATTTCTCTCTGTCGCTTGTTTCTACGCTACTCTTTCTGTTCTTCGCATTTCATTTATATCATATTCAAAATTATAGTTTTTGTCAAGAGTTTCTAAAAAACTAACATCATAAAAAAACGAGCAGGAGAATATTCCTCCTACTCGTTTTTTATCCGAAAATTTTTTATGCCTCATCGATAGCCTTGCCGATGTCATTTCTCTTATACTTATTTGCAAAGCTAATCCACTCAGTAGCTGCATAAGCATTGGCTCTCGCCTGCTTTAAGTCAGCACCTTTTGCTGTCACGCCCAGCACACGTCCTCCGTTGGTAACAAACTTGCCATCCACCAGCTTAGTGCCTGCATGAAATACATAATATCCATCCTTATCCTTGAAGTTTTCCAAACCACTAATTGGAAGTCCTTTCTGATACTTTTCTGGATATCCATCGGAAGCCAATACTACACAAACTGCAGCGTTATCTTCAAACTGTAAATCAATCTGGTCTAGAGTGCCGTCAATACAAGCCTCAAACACATCTACAATATCGTTTTTCATTCTTGGCAGAACAACCTGTGTCTCTGGGTCTCCAAAACGGGCATTGTACTCCAATACACGTGGACCATTTGGTGTCAGCATTAATCCAAAGAAAATTATGCCTTTGAAGGTGCGTCCTTCTGCCTTCATTGCATCCACTGTTGGCTGGAAAATATATTTCTTACAGAACGCATCCACTTCTTCTGTATAAAATGGAGATGGAGAGAAGGTTCCCATACCACCTGTATTTAAGCCCTGGTCTCCGTCCTTTGCTCTCTTGTGGTCTTGAGCTGAAGTCATAATTTTGATAGTATTTCCATCCACAAAAGACAGTACAGAAACTTCTCGTCCGGTCATGAACTCCTCAATGACAATCTTATCTCCAGCACTTCCAAACTGCTTATCCATCATCAATGTTTTGACACCTGCCTTTGCCTCTTCAAGGGTATTGCAAATCAACACACCCTTTCCGAGAGCCAAACCATCTGCCTTCAAAACAGTCGGCATTGGAGCCGTCTCTAAATATGCCAAGGCAGCCTCCGCAGAAGTAAAGGTCTCATAAGCAGCCGTTGGAATCTGATATTTTTTCATCAAATCCTTAGAAAATGCCTTAGAACCCTCCAAAATGGCTGCATTCTTTCTTGGTCCAAATACACGAAGTCCAGCTGCCTCGAAGGCATCTACAACACCTCCCACCAATGGGTCATCCATACCAATAACTGTCAAATCAATTTGATGCTCTTTGGCAAACTCAACTAGCTTATCAAACTCCATAGCTCCGATTGGAACGCACTCAGCAAACTCTGTGATACCTGCATTTCCTGGCGCACAGTAAATTTTCTCGACCTTTGGACTCTGGGCAACCTTCCAAGCAATAGCGTGCTCACGTCCGCCGCTTCCTACGATTAAAACTTTCATATTTTTTACCATTCCTATTCTTTATTCCATGACAACTACTTTTCCATTTTCCAGTTTTACTTTGCCGTTGGCAATCAGATCAATTGCTCTCGGCAAAATCTTCCATTCTGCCTCTTCCATAACTCGTCGCTGCAAAGTCTGCGCTGTATCGCCATTTTTAACCTCCACAGCCTTCTGTAAAATGATTGGTCCTGTATCCGTTCCCTCATCCACAAAATGCACTGTCGCTCCTGTAACTTTCACGCCACGACTTAAAACACCCTCATGCACCTTCAGACCATAGTAACCTGTACCGCAGAAAGAGGGAATCAAACTTGGATGAATATTGATGATACGATTTGGATATTTTTGAATCAATTCTGGTGGAATAATCACTAGATAACCCGCAAGAACAATCAAATCTACTTTGTAAGAATCAATGATATTTACCAAAGCCTCGTTGAATGCTGCTCTGCTCTCATATTCTTTTGGAGAAACACACTGAGCCGAAATCTGATGATTTCTTGCCCGCTCTAAAGCGTAGGCTCCTGCATTATTGCTGATGACAAACACTAACTCAGTATTGGTAATGCTGCCATTGTCCACCGCATCAATAATTGCCTGCAAGTTGGTACCGCCACCGCTAACCAACACTCCTACTCTCAACATACAACTACTCCCTTTTCTCCTGCTACTGCTTTTCCAACCACATAGGCCTTCTCACCTGCCGCCTCAATCGCTGCAATTGCCGCATCTGCATCTTCTGGTGCTACACCAATCACCATGCCCAGTCCCATATTATAAGTGTTGTACATCATATGCTCTTCAATATTGCCAGTCTTGGCCAACAAACCAAAAATTGGAGGAATTGGATAACTATCCTTCTTTACCTGTGCTTGAATACCGTCTGGAAGCATACGAGGAATATTTTCATAGAAACCACCGCCAGTAATATGGCTGCAAGCTTTCACAACCACACCTGCCTCCTTGATAGAACGAAGTGCCTTTACATAAATCTTAGTTGGCTTCAAAAGAGCATCTCCTAATGTAGTTCCCAGCTCATCATAATAGGTATCCAAACTTTCTTTTGTCATCTCAAATACCTTACGAACCAAAGAAAAACCATTGGAATGAACACCGGAGGAAGCAATACCAATCAAAGTATCTCCATCTTTCAAATTTTCACCAGTAATCAAGTCCTTCTTATCTACCACACCAACAGCAAAACCAGCTAAATCATACTCATCCTCTGGATAAAAGCCTGGCATCTCAGCAGTCTCTCCTCCAATCAAAGCTGCATCGGATTGAATACATCCATCTGCCACACCCTTTACAATAGAAGCAATTTTCTCTGGATAGTTCTTTCCACATGCGATATAATCCAAGAAAAATAATGGCTCACCACCTGCACATGCAATATCATTGACACACATCGCAACACAATCGATACCAATTGTATCATGCTTATCCATTAAAAATGCTAATTTCAATTTAGTACCAACGCCATCTGTACCAGAAACCAAAGTAGGCTCTTCCATTTGCTTGAATTTCTCCATAGAAAATGCCCCAGAGAAGCCACCCAAACCAGTTAATACTTCTGGGCGCATAGTTTTCTTTACATGTTCCTTCATCAACTCTACGGACTTGTATCCTGCCTCAATGTCAACGCCTGCATTCTTGTAATCCATTTTTCTATCCTCCTACGGTTACATCCTATTTTTTATATGCTCAATATTTGTTTGTGCCTTGTTACATCTGATTTAAATATGCCTGATATTTGATTGTCTCCAATTTCTCTGCCTTCTCAGCAACCATTGTCTCCAGAGAATTGGCATAATCCACCAAACGCTGACTCAGTGCCTCATCATTGGTCGCCAAAATCTTTGCTGCCAACAGACCTGCATTCAATGCACCATTGATTGCTACCGTTGCTACCGGAATTCCCGGAGGCATCTGACAGATGGAATACAGAGAATCCACACCGCTCAATGTCTTTGTCTGCACAGGCACACCAATAACTGGCAACACAGTCATGGCTGCAGTCATACCTGGCAGATGAGCAGCACCACCTGCACCTGCAATAATCACTTTCAGACCACGCTCCTTTGCTGTCTTCGCATACTCATACATCTTATCTGGAGTACGGTGAGCAGATACAACTGTCAACTCATAAGGAACTTCCAATTGATCCAACATCTCAGCTGCCTTTGCCATAACTGGCAAATCGGAATCACTTCCCATAATAATACCTACAACTGGCTTCATTAGGATTTACCTCCATTTACTTATTTTATTCGCCCTCTATCTTAATTGCCTCATGGGCGCCTCTCACCTGTCTCAGCGCTTCCTCAATGGTTTCTGCACAGGCTGTGATATGTCCCATCTTTCTGCCGACAGACACATTCTCTTTTCCATAAATATGAACCTTCGCATTTGGGAAGGAGTACGCTTCTTCCAGTCCCTTAACACAGGCTCTTCCCATCTGAGTACCAATAATATTTTTCATTGCCGTTGGACGAATCAGACCTGCATCGCCCATTGGCATCCCCAAAATAGCCCTCACATGCTGCTCATACTGAGAAGTCCAACAACCCTCTATTGTATAATGACCTGAATTATGCGGTCTCGGAGCCAACTCGTTAACCAACACATGCCCTTCCCTGGTCACAAACAACTCTACACACAACATACCATAAGCATTGAACACTGACAAACATTGCTCCGCCACTTTCATCGCTTCCCTCGTGGTAGAATCATCAATCATAGCTGGGACTGTTGTCTCATCCAGAATACTATTTTTGTGTACATTTTCTGCCACTGGAAATACTGCCAAACTGCCATCTAAGCTTCGACAAGCCAATACCGATACTTCCTTAGTAAAAGGAATAAAGCGCTCTGCCATCAGCGAAATAGTACCATATCCCAGTGCTGCATAAGCATTCATCACATCTTGCTTGCTGTTAATCACTGCATTTCCCTTGCCATCATATCCGCCGGTACAGGTTTTCAAAATCATCGGATATCCAAAAATCTCACCTGCCTTATAGATATCATCCGGATTTTTTACTTCCATAAAATCTGGCACAGGAAGTCCATGATCTCTCAACCATTGTTTCTGAATCAGCTTATTCTGAATATGACCCAATGTCTCAGAAGAAGGATATACCTTATACCCCATCTCTTCCAACTCCTGCAGAGCCAACAAGCTAATATGTTCAAACTCATACGTCACCACATCGACCTTTGATGCCAAACGCTTGATAGCCTCAATATCATTAAACCCAGCTACAATATGCTTGTCCGCAATACTATGAGCTGGACAATTCAGCGTTGGGTCCAAGATAACAAACTGCGTATCCAACCGCTTTCCATCCAAAATCATCATTTTTCCCAGCTGTCCGCCGCCAATGATTCCTATTGTTTTCATGTATTTTTCCTCCACGTGGTTTGCAAAGCAAAGAGTACCGTTTTCTCAATCGTCAGTTACTTCGCTCCGTCACTTCTTTATTCTACTACAAAACCAAAAGCCGTCAATAGTTGACAGTTTTAAAAATTATTTTCATTAAATTGTACTAGAATTTGATTGCGTTCTTCTTTCATTTTGAGCATTAAAGCCATTTTCTTCTCAGTGGTCTCCTCACAAATTGCAGGAAATTTTGTCACAAAAAAAAACTTTTTTCTGTCATGACAATGCTCTAAAAACTGTGCAGAATATAAATATTGTGTAAGTGCCTGTAAATAACGCTCCTTATACTTTCGATCTGCATAAAGTCTCCAAATTCGATTTTCCAGAGGAGGCTCAATTCCCTGCAAAAGCCACTGTACATCTTCCTGCACCAACAGTTCACTGTAATCGCTGAAAAACCAATACATAACCTCATAGACCGATGATTCTGACACAAACTCATCTTCAAACAGATTGTAAATCTCAATCAACAGTTCTGAAAAAATTACTTTTTTTTCTCGATTTAACCCAAAATGATTTTGAACTTCCTCTAACAGTTTTCCATACAACAGTGACAGCTGTTTTCCATACAAATTTCCTAGATACTCAGTGGCAATCATCTCATTCTCATATGAAATGATTTTTCCTGATGAGCAGCTGCCGCAAAGCAGGCCAGCTGTCTGTTGAAAAAAACTGAGAAATGGCTCTGCCAGAGTATATTCCTGCTGAATTTGTGTTAGACGCAGACAACATAATTCTTCCCGTTCTGCCAGAAAATCTAGTTGCTGCAAATCTGGCTTTTCCCGCTTTTCTTCTAATTTATTGCTTTCTTTACATTCTATGGACATATCTCTTCCTTATTACCACTATCAAAACAAACTTACATAGCCCCAAATATACAACCCGACCAAAGTCAAAACCATCAGCCCATTTGCGACAAAACCAAACCAAGCTGTCTTTTTCTCCACCCGCTCCCGTATGCGGATTCCTCGACAACCCATATAAGTACCAATCCCATTAAGAAAAAGGGAGAGCAGACCTGCAGCACCTGCCCATAATCCACTCTCCCCCTTTTGCTGCCAAGACAATCGAAGCGTCAAAATCACAATCAGAAATGCAATTAAAAACAAACCACAGGAAATCATCCCCTGTATCGTATGTTCTTTGTACGCAAAATCAAGGGAATCTTTATTCTTCATCTTTATCTTTTATGTCCTTTCCCTGCACAGCCTTAAAATGTCAAGTCTTTACGACCAGCTAATAATCTCGCGCCATTTACAATTGCTACAATACCAGTGCTCACACCAACTACAATCATAATAATGCCAATCACAATATCTCCAGCACCTGTTTGACTCATTACATGGTAACTTTTCTCGCTCATTTTAAACCTCCAATATCTAAACTTCAACTACTTAAGCATTTTTCTGCAATATCTACAGATTGCTATTGATTCATTATGCCTGTGCTCCGTACAGTGCATAGTAATTATCAATAGCTGCCTTGATGGTATCATCAATAATAATCTTTCCCTTGTAAGGTTTATTATACAGATGTTCTATTACTTCCGCCATCGTAACAATGGCACGAATCTTGATACCATATTTTTCTTCCAACTCTGCGATAGCACTCTTTGTACCAGTTCCACGCTCCATACGGTCTACTGACACGCAAAGACCCGCAATTTTGATATCTCCCTGTGCCTTCAAAATTGGCATCGTCTCATTGATAGACTTTCCAGAGGTAGTTACATCCTCAATCATCATAACTCTATCTCCATTATTGATTGGACCTCCCAACAAAATACCTACATCACCATGATCTTTGACCTCTTTACGATTAGAACAGTAACGCACATCTGCACCAAATTTATCACTTAACGCAATCGCTGTGGTAACAGACAGTGGAATACCCTTGTAAGCAGGTCCAAACAAGACATCAAAATCAGTGCCAAAAGACTCTGCGATAGCCTGTGCATAGTATTCACCTAATTTCTTCAACTGCGCCCCTGTACGATAATATCCTGTATTGACAAAGAAAGGAGTTTTTCTTCCACTCTTAGTCACAAAATCGCCAAATTTCAATACTTGACAATCAATCATAAACTCGATAAATTCCTCTTTGTAACGTTCCATATCTAAAACCTCCAATAACTCAGGCACAAAGCCTTTCTATTTTACCATTTTCATTTTACCATAACATTCCAAAAATAACAATAACTTCTACAATCCAAACAAATCTGTAACATAATCGTAATCATGCTCCAAATAGGTTCCTACTGCTTTCTGTCCATGGAGGGGTCTTCTGTCACTCTCCAGATAAATTTTAACAGAATCCAACGGAATTTCATAGGCTTTCAACAATTTCTGCACGATATCCATATGTTGGTTTGCGCTCAGCCTCTGCTCTATCACAATATCGCTGTCTAATAACATCTTCGGAGCTGCAATGGTTTTAACAGATTCACCATCTCGAAAAGCCAGGTACCACTTCCTAC
>JBJELF010000001.1:0-45523 GCA_051879015.1 Lachnospiraceae bacterium | reverse complement strand
CCCCGAATTTCACCACTCTGTACAATACTGCGAAATAAAATTTCATTTTTTCCATAAAGAATCTCGCAAATTCTCATCGTAATCCGATACCATGAATCCACTTCATACTGCTCATCATTCATTGTAAAAGCATAGGGGCTTGTATGCCTAAAATCCATCGTCAACGGATAGGAAATTTGATTATTTACCCGATACCTGGTATAGTCAATACGTTCCCCTCGATTCTTCCTATCTGTCACTCTATCATCAGCTTGTTCCGATTCTAAGTCTGTCTCGTCTGCCTCTAAAGATGGAACTGCATCTGCCAGTTCCATCTTATTCCGCTGCTCCAACTCAGGAAACTCTACCTCATCCGTTAAATGTTGCACCAAATCCGCTACTTTTGAAAGCTCCTGTACCGCCTTTAGATATGCAGCAGCCACATTGTATTTCTTATCTGCCATCAAAGCTGGAATTGCTCCACTTAAGGTTACTTCCGCTGCATTGATTGATTTCATTACCTCTTGCAGGGCAGCTTCCAACTGCGGCGCCAGATCAGGCGCCGCAGTCAACAAAAAATCAATTAAATTTTCCACTTTACTTCACCAATCCAATCAGCTGATTTACATCGGTAAAATGATATTTTCTCATATAATCCTCAATGCCCTTTACCACTTCCAGTGTCGCATAAGGATTATAAAAGTTAGCTGTGCCGATAGAAACTGCTGTAGCACCAGCCAACAAGAACTCAATGGCATCATCAGCATTCTGGATGCCGCCCATACCGATAATTGGCAGTTTCACCGCATTGGCAACCTGATAAACCATGCGCACTGCGATAGGTTTTACAATCGGTCCAGACACTCCTGCTGTCTTATTTGCCACCGCAAAGCATCGGCGATTGATATCAATTTTCATACCAGTCAAAGTATTGATGAGAGAAAGAACATCTGCACCGCCTGCCTCTGCCGCCTTTGCCATCACTGTGATATCTGTCACATTTGGACTCAATTTCATGATAATCGGCTGTTTTGCCTTTGCTTTCACTTCTTTGGTAATATGCTCCAATGCCTTTGGATCCTGTCCAAAAGCGATACCGCCATGCTTCACATTTGGGCAGGACACATTAATTTCCAACAGGTCAACTGGCTGCTCACCTAAAATTTCCACAGCCTCCACATAATCCTCCACCGTACGCCCACACACATTGACGATAATCTTTGTATCAAACTGCTTTAGATAGGGAATATCTCTCTTACAGAACACTTCCAAACCAGGATTTTGCAGACCGATAGCATTCATCATACCACCATAGACTTCTGCAATTCTAGGAGTTGGATTTCCTGGCCAAGGCACATTTGCAACACCCTTTGTGACAACTGCACCTAACTGATTTAAGTCCACAAATTCGGAATACTCCGCACCAGAGCCAAAGGTACCTGATGCCGTCATGACAGGATTTTTCAACACAACACCTGCCAAATTTACTGATGTATTAATTACATTCATGTCAGCCATTATAATTCTACCTCCGTTGCCAAGAATACTGGTCCATCCTTACAGATTCTCTTATTGTTGACGTTAGTATGATGATCCACTTCCTTAGACTTGCATACACAGGCAAGGCAGGCACCGATACCACAGGCCATTCTCTCCTCCAAGGAAAGATAACACTCTATATCGCGCTCAACTGCATAGCTCTTAATAGCACGCAGCATTGGAGTCGGTCCACAAGCATAAATTACATCCGCATACAAACCATTCTCTTGAATGGCATCCATGACATTCCCTCTTGTTCCTAAACTTCCATCCTCCGTTGCCAGATAAAGACTGCCATTTGCTCCCAACTCTTCTGTTAAAAAAGTGTCAGAGTTGCGATAACCTACCACGATCTGCTTTTCTGCTTTCAAACTCTTCGCCAGCTGCAGCATAGGAGGAATACCAATCCCTCCGCCAATCAAAAATGCTTTTCTGCCCTCTAATAACGGAAAGCCATTGCCCAAAGGTCCCATAATCTCAATCTTATCTCCCGCTTGATAAGTTGAAAACTCTGCTGTACCAGATCCAGCTACACGGTACACAATACGCAACTTATCTTCCTCAATCTCACATAAACTAATTGGTCTTGGCAGCAACTTACTCTGATCCTTTGTATAAACAGAAATAAATTGTCCCGGCACCGCCTGACTTGCAATGGCAGGTGTCCAAATCCACATGCTGTACACACCCTCTGAGAGTTCTTCCTGACTGATTACTCTCGCAGTCTCTTTCACTTTACTCATAAAATTTTTCCTCGTTTCTTAAGTTAGAAGATAGATGCAATATCCTCAATCATATCAACCACAGCTGCTCTGGATGCATCTGCAAAATTAACAGCACCAAACTTAGCATATTTTTCCTGCTTATAAGCAGCAATAATTCCTCGGGAGGAGTTTACAATAGCACCCAAACCATCTTCATTGAAATATGGCTTTAAATCAGCAGCCTTTCCACCCTGCGCACCATAACCTGGCACCAAGATATAAGTCTTAGGCATTACTTTTCTCAGAACAGCTCCCATCTCTGGATAAGTAGCACCAACCACACAGCCAATATAGCTATAGGAATTACCCATGCACTGTGCGCCCCACTCATTTACCTTCTCACCAACCCATTCATATAATGGTTTTCCTTCAATTAAACGATCCTGAAATTCTCCGCTGGAAGGATTAGACGTCTTAACCAGAATAAATAATCCTTTCTTTTCTTCCTGACAAACCTTGATGAATGGATTGATACCGTCGGAGCCCAAATATGGATTCACCGTAGCAAAATCTTCATCGAAAACCGGAATCTTTTGACTTCCCACCTGCACTTTGCCCAAATGTCCCACTGCATAGGCAGCAGAAGTAGAGCCAATATCGCCTCTCTTGACATCACCAATAACCACTAAATCCTTGCTCTTGCAATAATCTACGGTCTTTTTGTAGGCTACCAAACCTGGAATACCAAATTGCTCATACATTGCAATCTGTGGTTTTACTGCCGGAATCAAATCATACACGTTGTCCACAATTGCCTTATTAAACTGCCAGATAGCCTCACCAGCACCCTCTAAAGTCTCACCATACTCGCTAAAAGCTTTCTCCTTAATCTGCTCTGGTACATAATTTAACATTGGATCCAATCCAACTACAATTGGTGCATTTAATTTCTGAATTTTTGACACAAGTTTATTAATCATCTCTATTTCTCCTTTATGACTTATCTTTGTTCATATGATATTGAGGTCAAAAGGCATTTTGCCCCCGATATCTTCCTATTTCTTTCTCATTCTCTTAAAAATAATTCAGTCACAGAAATCGTTACCTTCATACTGATATACAATCTGTCCATCACAAATGGTACATAATACACGGCCATGCACTTTCATTCCATTAAACGGCGTATTTTTTCCTTTGGAATAGAAGGTATTGACATCAATGCAGTACTCTGCATTCGGGTCAATGACCACCACATCAGCAGGTTTTCCTATCTCTAAGCTGCCTCGATTAATACCCAGAATACGAGCAGGATTATAACTCATCTTCTCCGCCATCTGCATTGGTGTCAAATAGCCTGCATCCACCAAATTTGTAATCGTCAATGCCACAGCTGTCTCCGAACCCACAATACCAAAAGGTGCTTCCGTTACTGACTTCGCTTTTTCACTGGCATGATGAGGTGCATGGTCAGTTGAAATAACCTCCATAATACCATCACGCAATCCTTCCTTCAAAGCCTGTACATCTTCCTTGCTTCGCAGCGGCGGATTCATCTTAAAATTACTGTCATCAGAGGTAATATCCTCCTCACTCATAGAAAAATGATGAGGACAAACCTCCGCAGTTACAGCCACGCCATCTTCTTTCGCAGCTTTAACCATAGATACACTATCTTTGGTAGAACAATGACATAAATGCAAATGAACTCCTGTCTCCTTAGCTAAAATAATATCTCGTGCTGTGATAACGTCCTCCACTGAATTGGAGATACCCGGCACGCCCAGTTCTTCCGATTTTGGTCCTAAATTCAGACATCCCTTGCCCACCAAGTTTTTGTCCTCACAATGAGCCATCACTATAATACCTGCCTTTGCAGCCTCCTTCATACCCTCACGATAAAGAGCCGCATTCATCACACTTTTTCCATCTTCGCTGATACCAACAGCACCAGCCTTTGCCATGCCCGCTATATCTGTCAACTTCTCGCCATTCTGTCCTAAGGTCACTGCACCTACAGGCAGTACATGAATCACCGCATCATTCTCGGCCTTATCTCTAATATACTCAATCATACTTGGAGAGTCTGTAGCTGGCTTCGTATTTGGCATCGGACAAATCGTTGTATATCCGCCATGAGCTGCCGCCAATGCACCTGTGCGAATTGTCTCCTTATACTCAAATCCCGGCTCGCGCAAATGCACATGCATATCAATTAAACCTGGCATTACGTAGCAGCCAGCTGCATCAATTTCTTTATCTGCCACCATATTATCCAGCTGCTCATATCTGCCAACAATTTTATCATCTTCAATCAACAAATGCATCACTGCATCAGTCGCTGTTGCTGGATCCAAAATACGACCATTTTTTATCAGTAATTTCATGAAAACCTCCATTCCGCTGTTTCTTTCATGCGCTCATGAATATTTGTAACGATTCAGCTAGCCATCTCCTATTTTCAGTTATTTTACCGTTTAACTGCTGCTAACATAAAAACACTTGATTTTAGCTAAGCACCAAATGCAAATCTATAAAAAACAGCCTGCTTGTAAGCAAGCTTATACAGTCTGTCTTCTAAAATTTGCGCTTGACTGAATAGTTATAAATATTTTATCATATAAATAGCTATCATGCAAGAAAATAAAACTGCAAGATGTATTCACACCTTGCAGTCTCTCTATCCAGCATTTCGCTGATTGATTTAATCATTTTACTTCACTCATTTTGAGCTGCATTCCAGCCAGAAATTTCTTTAATATAATTGCTGACTTCCTTCACTTCATTGGTCGGCTCATATCCAGTCACATCAAATAAAAATTCATGCAATGCAGTCACATTAGCCGCAAAATCATCTGCGACCACCGCATAGGTTACTGGTATATTGCCACAGTTTCTCTCATCGCTGTAAATTTTAGAAGGGAAAGTACTTTGAGCAGTAATATTATAATTTTTGATATCTTTTAAATAACTTAGGATTTCCGTCTCAGTCATATTGGTACCTACATTCGGTAGTACCTGATCCACTAAATTGGTGAAAGTACCAAGGTCATCTATCTGCTTAGCCTTAACCAACATCTGCTCGATAACCTTTCTCTGACGCTCTGTACGTGCATAGTCGTATCCCACATATCGAATACGGCAATATGCCACTGTCTGTACACCATCTAAATGCAATTGGCCCCCCTCAAAAATACCCGTACTCGGTACTCCTGTATTTTCTACAATAGTAGAAATATAGCCGTTGATATCCGCTTTTTCATTGCCATATCCAACTTCTTCATCAGTCAGATACATATCAATGCCGCCAAGAACATTTACCGCATTGACCATGGCCACCCAATTTACTACTACATAATAATCAATTGATAAGTCCAAGTTATAATTTAGCATATTCACCAAATCAGAAACATTGGTCAGAGAAGTCTGTCGATTTGCCTTATCGTATTCCCCATTGCTAAAAATACGCATATAAGTATCCCGATAAATCGATACCAATCGCACTTCCTTTGTCTTATTATTTAAATTACCAATCATGATGACATCACTATTGTTCGTCTTATCCAACAAATTACTATTTGCTCTCGTGTCCATGCCTACAGCAAGAAAGGTTGTATACTCTTTGGTAAACTGCGAATAATCCTCAATAATTTCTGCATGTACTTGACTGTTTGCTGCCACTTCCTGATCTTGCTTGCTCTCACCTTCATTTGCATCCTTGTCGCTTCCACTGCCAACTTCTTTCGTCGCATAGTTAGGTTGATAGAATTCTTCCTTGCTATCGCCCCATTGAACCTTTCCAATAATACTAGCACCGTAACACATGAGAAATACCACCGCAATAATCATGATTTCTCCAGTTACAATCAATATCTTTCTTCTTTTTAATCGTTCCTTGCGGTTATTTATTTTCTTGTCTGCCATATACATCCCACCTTCTTTCACTGTAAGACATTATTCCCACTAATAGGCATTTTTATTAATAAATCCCTTAAACACAGTTAAAAATAAAATTTTAATATCAAATCCCAACGTCCAATTTTCGATATAATACAAATCACACTCAATTCGTTTTGGAATCGATGTATCACCACGTAAACCGTTAACCTGAGCCCATCCAGTAATGCCTGGACGTACCTGATGTTTCACCATATAACGGGGAATTTCTTCCTTAAATTTTTCTACAAAAAATGGCCTTTCCGGACGAGGTCCCACCAGACTCATATCTCCTTTTAACACATTAAACAACTGAGGAAGCTCATCGATACTCAATTTTCGAATTACCTTTCCTACATTAGTCACTCTGGGATCATTTTTGGTCGTCCATTTATCCTTTTCTTCTGATGCTTTCTGCACTCCCATGGAGCGAAACTTGTACATCATAAAAGGACGATTATGCAATCCCACTCTCTCCTGCCGATAAATCAGTGGTCCTGGCGAAGACAATTTCACCGCAATGGCCGTCACCAACATAACAGGAGAAAAGAGAATAATAGCAGCCAATGAGCCTACAATATCCATCGTTCGCTTCAAAAATTTATTGGTTCCCTCCATTAGGGGCACATGCCTAATATGAATCACCGGCAATCCCAACAAATCCTCCGTATAAGGTTTTGTAGGAATAATATTATTGTAATCGGGAATAAATTTAGTATGAACACCCGACTTTTCACATACCGTGACAATTCGCTCCAATTTTTCATATTCAGAAATTGCCAAAGTAATCACAATCTCATCAAGACGATTCAATGCCAAAATTGCTTCCAAATCGTCAATTTTTCCAATAACATTCACCCCACTCACTGAAGTAGACCAAGGCGTATTATCATCTAAAATTCCTCTCAGATTATATCCCCACTGTGGATTTTCCTTAACACGATTAATAAAATTAACCGCTGCTCTGCTGTATCCCACCAACAGCAAATGCTTCTGATTAAAACCCTTAATACGCATCATAGTCAGAGCATAGCGCACCAAATTTCTCTCAATTACCAACAACACCGTATTGATTAGTACAAAATAAAACAATAATAATCGTGAAAAATTATTTTCCTTCATCAAATATAAAATAAGGATAATAATCAAAATTCCAATAACATTGGCTTTTAAAATATTACTGGCCTCCAATCGCCTCCCCATCACTCGCTTAGGATAGTACAGCTGGCACCAGGCATATAATATCAAAAATAGAACCGCAATTGGAATCAACGCCATAAAATATTGTCCAGCAGAGAAAGGAGCCAACTCCCGCCCTGCCCAAACAAACTGAATTAAGTATGCCAATATATATGAAATAACTAATACGACTCCATCCAATACCACATGTAATCGATTTAATGTATCCTGATTGCTCTTTATCATGTAATGCACCTACACAATCTCTTTTTAATCAAACCCCTAATTTTCGTTTTAGGAATTCAAATACATATAAAAATGTATTGCCAATTAACTCTCCTTCAATTTTTAGAAGGGTTCTCAATGACACTTTCGAAAAATCCACTCGTTTACAGCGATTTCTAGTCTGCCATCCCTCCAAAAGCCCTGCTTTATAATCCTCGCCAAAACCAATTTTCTTAAAAAATTGCATCTTAACAGCAAATCCCACACACAGAGGAAGGAAATTACAAACCAACTGCCAATTTGGCATATTCTTATAATTAAGATAGACATTATTTCGCGCTGACAGTTTCACCTTAAACGAATTATATTTGCTTCCGCTCGTACCGCTTCCTACATGATATACTAATGCTTTTGGCCAGTAAATATTGTCATACCCCGCTAACTTAGCACGATATCCTACATCAATATCTTCCAAATAAGCAAAATGCAATTCATCAAAATAACCTATTTCTTCAAAAACTTCTCTGCGGTAGATTGCTGCACCGGCACAGGCAGAAAAAATTTTCTTAGGACGACGAAATTTTTTGACAGAATGTCCTACACCGCTCTGAAATGCCCATCCCAAAAGATTATAATAATCTCCCGCATCATCAATTTTGGTATGGTCATGATACTGAATCATCTTGCTGCTGACCGAAAAAATATGTTCTGACTGCTCTATCGCAGTTATCATCTGTTCTACAAAATGAGAATGTACTTTGGTGTCATTGTTCAACAGCAACACATAGGGAGTTTTACAGGCTTTAATACCAACATTGACACCGCCAGCAAAGCCCAAATTTGTCTCATTTTCTAATAACTTAACCCAAGGATACCCAGCTCTGATAAATTCACTGCTCCCATCCGAAGATGCATTCTCTACAACCAAAACATCAAAATCATCACTCGTCTGAGTCTCCAACGCATCCAAACATTCCTTCAAAAACTTTTTCCCATTATAATTTGGAATAATTATTGTTACCTTTTTCATGATCCCTCTATCAGATGCTATATGCATCACACACTTCTTCTGTTGGTCCCTGCATTTTCACTACGCCTCCCTCAAGCCAAACCACCTTATTACACATGGTCCGTATTTGTTTCATATCATGGGAAACATATAAAACTGTAGTACCGCCGCCCATCAGTTCCATCATACGAGCATAGCTTTTTTTCTGAAAATTTTCATCTCCAACTGCTAATATCTCGTCGACAATTAATATTTCTGGATTTACCACTGTGGCAATGGAAAAAGCAAGTCGCATCACCATTCCTGAAGAATAATTTCTGATTGGCATATTGATGAAATCACCCAACTCAGAAAAAGCAAGAATTTCATCGTATTTGCTGTACAAAAATTCTTTAGAATATCCTAAAATTGCTCCATTTAAAAAAATATTCTCTCTTCCAGTCAAATCATAATCAAAACCAGAACCTAACTCCAACATAGGAACAATATTGGCTCCCCGCTCCACACTGCCGCTGGTAGGCTTTAAAATTCCAGAAATAATTTTCAAAATTGTACTCTTTCCAGCCCCATTGCGGCCAATAATTCCGACAACATCACCTTTATTTACCTGAAAGGAGACACCTTTCAAAGCCCAGAAATCATTATATTCCAATTTTCCCTTCAAAAACTGTGTTGCCATCTCTTTGATACTGGTCACTCTGTCCGTAGTCATACGAAAACGCATCTTGACATCATTCACTGATATCATCACTTGATTCTCTTCCATCATCCTATCCTTAAATTAAATATATAATACAAACTGATCTTCTGTCTTGCGAAAAACAAGAATTCCAATTATCATCATCACCACTGCCCATGCCAGACAAATCCCCCACTCACTCAGTGCAGGGGAACAGCCATTCATCACCAGAGAACGCATCACTTCCACATAGTGCGTCAGAGGATTTGCATTGATAACTGTCACTGCAATTGTCTTTACTGTAGATTCGCCAAATTGCTCCAACATGCTCATAGGGTAAATAATTGGAGTCGCATACATCCACATAGTAGTCAATACCCCCCACAAAAAGGCAATATCATGGAAAAATACCATTAAACTTGACAAAATAAATCCAATTCCCAGGATAAATAAAATCAAAAGAAGTAATGCAAGGGGTATCAGTAAAATTGCAGGTGTCAAATATAGATGATTGAATAAACCATATATAATCGTCACCAGCAATAATGGCACCATAGAAAGAATTAAATTAATGCTTGCTGAAAATACCTTTGTCACTGGATAAATTGCCTTCGGCACATATACTTTTGTAATCAAGGAAGCGTTAGCCGTAATCGCACTCATTGCCTGAGTGGTACAGTCATTAAAACCATTGAAACATACAATACCACACAACAAATAGATAGCATAATGCTCCACACCAGCCCCACGTCCAAAAAAGTTGGAAAAGACTACAAACTGAACAATCATCATCAACAGGGGATTTAAAAAGCTCCAAAAAATACCCAATACAGAGCGCTTGTACTTAATTTTAAAATCTCTCGTTACCAACTGTTCAATCAAAAATTCATATTTTGATACCACATGGGCGAAACGATTTCCAAGACATTCCCTGCCTTTTTTTTCACAGGATACCATATATATGCCATACAATGCTAAAGCCACAAAAACAGCGATATAACATACTACATAAATGATTTGTCCTGTTTTGCTTTTTAACTGAGGCCATGTAAGTACAGAAAAGATTCCACCATATAATATATATGCACTGCATACAATTCTGCTTACCTTAGCTAAATTATATTTATGTTCATTCATGAACCACAATCCCCTTATTAGAATTTAAATGTATCTTTTAATCCCATCCACTTCTTATCTTTATCAGAAAGAATCAGTTCCATACCTTCTTCGATTGGCCAATCAATTCCAATTTC
Source organism: Lachnospiraceae bacterium (assembly GCA_051879015.1). Taxonomy (GTDB): domain Bacteria; phylum Bacillota; class Clostridia; order Lachnospirales; family Lachnospiraceae; genus JBJELF01. The sequence goes on along the minus strand of JBJELF010000001.1, from coordinate 35,023 downwards.
TGGATCATCCCACTTCAAACCACCCTCGTCTCCTGGATGATAAAAATCAGTTACCTTGTAAGCAAACTCTGCCTCATCAGATAAGACAAGAAAGCCGTGGGCAAAACCCTCTGGAATATAAAACTGTTTCTTATTTTCTGCAGTCAATTCTACACCAAACCACTTACCATAAGTTTTGGAATCTGCACGCAAATCAACTGCCACATCAAAGACACTGCCACGAATGGCACGTACCAACTTGCCCTGTGAAAACTGTTTCTGAAAATGCAGACCTCTTAACACACCTTTGACTGACATGGACTGATTATCTTGTACAAAAACCATGTTCAATCCTTCCTCTTTAAAATCATTTTGATTATAAGTCTCTACAAAATATCCTCTGGCATCTTTAAATACAGTTGGTTCAATGACACACAATCCTTCAATTTCACATCTTGTCACTTTAATTTTGCTCATTTTTGTATTCCTTTCCTTCTTAATTTCCAAATTCTAATTTTAAAACTTCATCGTAACGGTTCTGCGAAGTATCGCTCAAATTATATCATATTTTCTCCCATATTCAACCAATTCTTATAAAAAAGATATAAATTTTATTTGTTTTTCCAGAATGCCCGATTAGCTGTCAACTTCAATATCAGTGCTTTCGGCAGAGATTTATAATGTTTTCCTAACAGATATCCAATATACTTACAGCCACTAATATAAACCAGATAAAAAATCTTAATATATTTTTTTTGAGATTTCAGCCAACTAGCCGTATTTTTTACCAGTTTAATGCCTTCCGACTCCGATTTAATGCCATCAAAGATTTCTCCAAACTGTTTCTGGGATACAGCTAAATCAAAATTTCGCTTCAACTGCTGAATGCCTGAATAATTATGAGAATGAACGACTTTTGCATCCGCCATATAGGCAACTGCATATCCTTTCTGTATTAAAAAACCAGCAAAAATCATATCTTCATTAAAGATAGTATCTACAGGAAATCCTCCCTGCGCTTCGTAGATATCTCTGCGATAAGCTGCACAGACATTAGAACAAAAATATGTTTTCACGCCAAGGACAGGTAAATCTTTCTTTGTCTTAATACGACTCTTCTCCGGATAATTAAATTGTCTTGTATATCGCTCAATATCATTACAATCCTCTGCCGGCAATTGTCTCGCATAAGCAGCTGCCACTTTCTCATTTTCAAAGGCCTTTATGAGATTTTCAATCAGATATTGATCCTTTGGTATGGCATCCTGAGTCATACAAACTACAATATCTGCATTTGACATTCTTACTGCTTGATTTCTTGTGCCGCCATGATTGAAGTCCGCAAACTTAATATGATGCACCTCGAGATTCTCAATCTCCGGATACAACTTGCTGCGATAAAAATCTTTTTCAGTATTCATTACAATAATTTTTTGAATCGGATAAGACTGTTTTTGCAGCATCTGCAGCAAACGAACATATTTTTGATCTGGCTTATATGTCGGTATTATCACATCAACCTTAAATTTCATTTTGCCCTCCTAAACTTTATTAACTTTTTCCACATACCGGAAACATATACCCACAGCAACAAAGCAATTGCATACCAAAACCATATGGTCGGATTAGAAAACCAAGTAGAGAAAAAGGCCAGGCTAATGCATACGGCAGTTAAACCATAAAATAATTGTGCGTAGGGAGAATTTTTATCCCTCGTCCACAGAGTCAGCCAAGCACAGGCAACTCCCAAAAGAATCCCAAACAAAATTACACCAATTATTCCAAAATCATAATAAGCATCATAAATGATGGTCAGTGTAGTCAATTCTGTTTTTGTTGTATAAATTGGATATGACACCAACTGCGGAAAAATAAATTTTAAACCTGTCAGTGCAAAAATTGGGAACAACTGCTTCATTCCCCAGGCAAAACCAGGTAATTGCTGAGTCAAACAATTAAAATTATCAAAATTATTTGCAATATACATATAAATATATTGAATTATCATCGGCATATTAGAATTTTTCATCTCAAAGATGGATTCCAGATAGCCTTCTTCATAATTTCTTCTCATTACAAGTATCGTCAAAATAATGCCCATTAAAACCGCACATACGGCAATCTGTGGAATAAATCGCTTCCAATTTATATTTTCTTTCATTTGCAAGAAAATATAAACAGGCAGCAAAACGGTTAACAAAAATTGAAATTTTGACACACACATAATAGGGATTACCAGCGAAATAAAATTTGCTGCAATTAACGGATATCGTCTCTTCCAAGCTCCCACTTTATCTTCCAAAATATAAATCAATGTCAACGAATGTGTGAACATACAGCTGACTGTGAAATAATGAATGCCCGAAATATGAAATTCACCATAAGTCTGTTCCTTGGAAGTAGAAAATAGCGGAATGTATCCCAAAAGTGCCACCTCAAGCAGAAAAGTAGCCAGACTGACAATACAGACAATCCAAATACTGTAATAGAGACGCTGATTCACTTCCTCCGTATTTGTTTCGCCCCCATAACTTTTTATTTTCCCAGAATGTTTCATTTGTAACTTTTTCTCTGCCCACTCATATGCCAGCAAAAAGGAAAAGAAAAATCCTCCAAAACACAGCCATGTTATCAAGGTCCATTCTGCTTGCAAATGACTCAGCTTAAAAGCTGCAATCCCCTCTCCTATCATCCAGGAAAGACATAACAACACACGAAAATCAGTCAATTTCTTACTGATTTTCGTGTAATAAATGGCTCCTATTCCACCTATCATAATCAACAAAAGACCCGACAAAAAATGGATTCCAAATTTTCCACACAGGAGGCTGCAAGCATAACCTGCAGCCATGATACCAATAACAGATTTTGATGTCAGTTTTTTCATAAGGTATCTCCCAGACCGCTCTGAACTGCTTTTATCATTGCTTCCATTGCTTCCTTCTCGTCTGGACCTTCACACACAAATTCAATTTCATCTCCGCTCTTGACACAAGCCCCCAACACACTCAATACACTTTTCGCATTAGCCGTAGCGTTTCGGTATACAAACTGGATACTTGCTTTATACTTTACCGCCTCAGTGCAAAGTTTTCCTGCTGGTCTTAAATGTAATCCAGTTGGATTGTTAATTGTTACTTTTTGACGAATCATAATTTTCCTCCTTAAAAATAAATATTTTTTAATTTCTTTAACTCACTGCTATCTTTCGTATATATTCAATTCCTCTCCACTATCCACGTTTTCCTCCGTGTCTGAAGTTGACTCCTCATTTGAATTGGACTCTTCATTATTCACATCCTCTATACCAGAGCCACTCTCCTCATTATTCGAAGTCATGGAATTATCAACACCTGCCGAAGAAGCTTCCCCCTGTACTCGAGATACATACAATCTTCCAATTGGCTCTGATTTTAAGAGAAATCCATCCGCAATCTGAATGTTTGGAAGCACTGTATTATAACAATCTAACTGCAGTTCAGAAACATCTAATGTACCAATAATCTGGTCAGCAGTATAATCGTTTAAATCCTCTAAAAATCCAGTAATAGTCACTGTGATAGTATCACTAGACCAACGATACTCATATTCCTCATTCATATTTTCTAATATAATATTAGAAACAGGAATACGATACGTTTTATCACTCAATCGCTCTACATGAACGGTAATCTTTACCATGTTTTTTGTCTTATCATAAAGCGTGACGCCGCTGGGCAGATATTGTGTAATATCAATCTCGAATACACAATCTTCCTGGGCTCCCTCAATATTAAACACATCCTCTGGAATCACAATACTATGAACTCCCGCCAAAGCTGCCTTCAATCCAATAAGAGCTACACTATCCGGCTCAATGCTCACACCACTGTATCGATATCCATTAGCTACCTCGCCTGTAATTCCCCCATACGTGATAGAAACTGTCTGTGTCTTCAATAACTGCCAGGAAACTTTCGCTGTGCTTACATTACACTCCACACTACTGCTAAGAGAAGTTCGCCTGCCATTTGCATCTACAAAAAGAATGTTCGCTGTCAAAGAAGTAGTATCATCTGTTAATTCACTCAAATCGACATTGATACATGCATTTGAAATGTTGGACAGTGCGGAAACTGGTCCTTTGACTTGAACACTGCTCGGTGTTACTTGAAGCCCAGTCTCACTTAATTCATATCCTTCTGGCAAACTTCCTTCCGATGCAATTTCAATTGAAATACTACGTGTGACAATTTCCTCTACTTTAATATCTACATAGGGACCTGATGAAGTATACTCCCACTTTTCAATTGCCTTTGAATTTTCTACTACACGCACATCTACTTTAACAGCCTTCTCCGTATCACTGTCTCCGTATCTCTTTGCCAAATCACATTCCGCTTTGAATAAAGAAGCAGAAATATCCTGTTTTTTCGTAGAACGACAAGTCACAATAATATTGATATTAGAAGGTTTTTCACTAACATACAAGTTCTGCGCTTCCACAAGATTCATATTGAGATATTCAATAGGGACTGCTATTGTAATTTCTTCTGCTGGGTCCACCTTATAAAAAATCACTGCCCAGAGCACGATTGCAATTACAATTGAGCTAATTTTCAATACTAGATTATTACTCAGAATCTCCTTGATTTTCATTATTTTTTTGCATTCCTCTCAATTTTTTTAATAAGCCATTATTTTCTTCTGGATTTTGCGAGATAAAACCAATCAATCGATTTCTCAACTCGTCCTGACTCACATTCCTATCCAATACACCATTCTGTGCGATGGATACATGCCCAGTTTCCTCTGAAGCGATAATCGTCAGACTATCTGTCACCTCACTGATACCTAATCCAGCTCGATGTCTAGTTCCCAAATCTTTACTGATTCCCATATTATCAGACAAAGGTAAATAACATGTCGCTGACACAATACGGTCCTTCTGTATAATGACAGCTCCATCATGCAGAGGAGTATTATGCTCAAATATTTGAATCAAAAGCGGCGCACTAATCACTGCATCTAGGATAATTCCCGTCTTAACATATTCTTCCAAGGTAATGTTCTTCTCAATAACAATGAGCGAGCCCGTTTTATGCTTTCCCAAATCAAAACTTGCATTGACAAGCTCATCAATGGATTCCATCGTAATATTTCCTTCAACATTTTTGTGGTCGCCAAAACTAAACAATGCCATTAAATTGCTGTCTCCCAAAGTCTCTAACGCTCGTCTCAGCTCAGGCTGAAAGATAACTACAATAGCCACTAATCCTGCCTGAAACAATACATTCACCACTTCCTTTAAAGTTCTCATATTAAAGGCGTAGACAAACACCACAAATGCTCCTATTACAACAACTCCCTTCAACAGACTCCATGCCTTCGTTTTTTTTATCCATGACATAATATAATATATCAGGACACTAATGATAATAATTTCTAACGCATCATTAAAACGAAAGTTTCGGACAATAACATCAAAAATTTGTTCTATTTCGTTAAAAATCGTATCTAGCACAAATTACTTCCTCCCTACCCATAAATATTTAATAATTTTATAACAGTTTGAACAACTGAAACAATCACATCCATCATTTACTTGTCTTCTAGTTCTCTGATAATTCTTGCAGTATTAGTTTTTTCTTTTCCCGCATCATTTTTTTGCTGATATTTATCCGCTACCACATATTTAGTAGACTGATCCACTGTACTTTTTTCGGTACTGTTATAATTAATCGTCTTAACTTCCTTATTTGCGACAGACACATAAATTTTGGGTACTGCTTTTACATAATAATAATACTCATCATCTTCAAAACTACTGTACTCCACTCGCGTATAATCCAATATTAAATCTAACATATGAACCACAGATCCAATGATATCACCTGCCACTACAGAGCCAATCATCGTCACTAAATTAAACTCTGCATCTAAAAACAAATTTCCAATCAACAAAATAACTACAAACACAATACTGCCAAGCACAACTGAAACATACCAGGCATGCAGAAACGATATCTTTCTCATGAAAAAGATAATAAACAACGCAAGAATAACACCAATAATCAGAACCTGCAAGGTAGAATTATTTATGATCACATCCATACAGGAAGTAATCTGATCAAAGGAATCCAGCGCATTACTTCCCCCAAAAATACTTGCATAACTTTTACCCACAAATAAAATCAACGCAGAAAGAACAAAACCAAAACAAACTGGAACAAGATTTGTAATGCCCAACGACAGCACCGCAGAAAAACCAATCACTGCACCGCCAATATTAAGCAGTCCCAATGTCATTGCTACTATCATCACCCAACTATTTCCTATATGAAAAGAAAAATACATCAATGTCATAATAGTCAATAATATAACTCCAAATATAGTTAATTCCAGAGAAACTTGAAAAAAATGACCTAAAATAAACATACAGGCCTCCACTGTAATCACCCAAAGTGGAGTGACTGCTGCCACTAAAGCCAGTATAAGTACCATAACAGGATTCATTAAATAAGTATTATAACCCATATACACATTGAGAATTGTCAATACAACAAAAGTAAAAATAAACTTTGCTGCTGCCTGCACAACTACCTGATAACGCCCTATAAACTTTTTTATTTCTTCTCTAATCATCAGAAATTTCATCATGATAAATCACCTCAGTTATTTTCTCTATGCTCTGCCTTTGTAAAACTCTCCATTTTCTTTAAAATAATATTCCATTTTTTTACTTTTTCAGAAGCTTTCTGATAACGTCCGCGATATAAGCAATATGAAATTACAGTATATACAGCAATCACTGCAACACTAATTCCCCCAAATTTTATAATATAAGCAATAAGTACTTCCGAACTCAAATCTTTAACAAAATTAATCTGATAACAAATGCCTAAAATACCAATCAACGCCATTGCAATACTAACGCGAAAAATTGTTAGGAGCACATACAACTCGATATAGTCTTTTCTATAAAACTGATTAATGTAAATGCTTTTCCTTTCTTTTTCAGAAAAATAATTCGCTTTATGCATCAATTTTACTTTTTCCTTATCAATCATTGCCGCTTCGCTCCTTCCATTTTTATTTATTATAACATAATCTATCCATTATTTGTAGGGGATTTTTTAATTTTTTCACAATAATTATAAGGCGCCCTATTGAAAAGGCGCCTTAATCATTCCTTTTTTATTTACTGATCTCAATTTCAAGAATACGATACTGGGTTGAACCCATAGGAGTCTCTACCTCAACCACATCACCTTTTTTCTTGCCTATCAATGCGCTGCCCAAAGGAGACTCGTTGGAAATTTTCATCTCCATGCTGTTTGCCTCAGTAGAACCTACAATACTGAACTTCAGTTCTTCATCCTCCTCAAAATCAAGCAACAATACGGTACATCCTATATTAATTTTCTCTGCATCAATATCTTCCTCTACAATAATCTCAGCATTTTTCAGGATATTTTCCAATTCTTCAATTCTTGCTTCAATATCTCTTTGCTCGTCCATTGCGGCATCATATTCTGCATTCTCAGACAAATCGCCCTGCTCTCTCGCTTCTTTGATTTTCTGAGCAACCTCTTTACGGCTTACTACCTTCAAATACTGTAACTCATCTTCTCTTTCTTTTAAACCAACATAAGTTAATATCGTTTTCTTTGCCTCTGCCACGACTCACTTACCTCCAAAATATTTTTTCATTCCACACAAACACTGCTGCGTTCACCCAATTTGATGATATTATTATCGTTGTTCATTATAGACGAAAGTTTTTTTTATGTCAAGTCTTCCTTTATTTTCTCCTGCAATCGCCCTAATAGTTCTTCTAACTGCCCATAAGTCTCAATGAGATTAGCCTCACGGCGAATGGCTGCCGAGTAGGGCCACCCTGCTGTATACCAAGCAATATGCTTACGCATTTCTCTCATGCCAGTCCACTCGCCTTTGTACAGAATTTCGAGTTTTGCATGGCGCAGCAACATATTCTTTACATCCTCAAAACCAGGAGCTGGTAACTCTACTCCATCTTCCATCAAACTTCTCAACTGTCCAATCAACCATGGATTTCCCCTCACACCTCTCGCAGGCATGATAGCATCACAGCCTGTATATTGCAGCATATCCACTCCATCCCTAGCAGTAAATATATCCCCATTTCCAATCACAGGAATACTTACAGCCTCTTTTACCTGCCTAATAATATCCCAGTCTGCCTTGCCAGAATAATACTGTGCCCGCGTCCTACCATGTACGGCCACCGCAGCCACACCCGCATCCTCCGCTATTTTTGCCATTTCCACCGCATTGACATGTTCATCATCAAACCCTTTACGAAACTTGACAGTCACCGGCTTATCTGAGGCTTTCACAAGAGCACGCAGAATCTCGCCAGCCAGTTTGGGATTCTTCATCAGTGCCGAACCTTCCTGATTGTTGACCACTTTTGGCACAGGACATCCCATATTAACATCCAAAATATCAAATTGCTGCTCTTCTTCTAATTTTTTTGCCATATCTGCCATAATCTGCGGATCAGAACCAAACAGTTGAAGTGACAAGGGAGCCTCCTCTGGCACTGTTTCCAGCAGCGGTTTGGTATTGGGATTTTTGTACAATAAAGCTTTTGCACTAATCATCTCCGTCACCACGAGCCCGCATCCTTGTTCTTTACATAAAATTCGAAATGCCAAGTCAGACACGCCAGCCATAGGAGCAAGCACAATCTCGTGTGCCAACTCGATATTGCCTATTTTCATAAATTAATTCTCCTGCACATTATGCATAAAAAACAAACGATAATAAAGTTCCAACGCCTCCAAAAGCTCCTGACGTTCCTGCTGAAATTGACGAATCTTTAATCCTGCGCTGATTTCATCATATAGAAAGTCCATGTCCGATGCTTTGGAAATAAAAATTAAACTTCCATCTTCTTCATACTCTATAGATAAAATTCCTCCTACATCTTCCGTATAGACCACACACATAATTTTTAATTCATCCTGAATACCCGCTGGAAGATTGTTAAATTTGGGATTCAAATAAAATTTCTGCTCGTAAGAGTTAGCAGCACATAATACCACACGATTCACTTCTTTTTCATAATCAAAATTTTCTGATTTTGAATTATTTTCTACAGTATCTGCTTGATACTCTCTCTGATTGTTTTCATCATACATATCCATAAATTCCCCTCACTGACACCTCTCCTGAAATAACATGGTGCAGCTCACCCATTTCATCTTCTACCAGTAACTCACCCCACTCATCAATTCCCTGACTGATACCAGTGTATTCTTTTCCCGGAGCCAGTACTCTCACTTGATTTCCTACATTTACAAGGCGTTCTTGATACTCCTCTAACAATAATTTCATGCTCTGATGCTCTAAAAATTTACTATAATTTTTTTCCATATATTTTAGACAAACAGCAATCACCTCGCTTCTGGAGATTAATCTTCCCGTCTCTAACTTTAATGAAGTGGCAGTCTTAACAATCTCCTCTGGAAATTCTTCCAAATTTACATTGATACCAATTCCCACAATTACATAGTAAATTTGATCCATATCTGCACTCATTTCTGTCAAAATCCCGCAGACCTTCTTTCCATTGACAACAATGTCATTTGGCCACTTAATCTGACTTTTTAATCCAGTTACCTCATCAATAGCCTGACTAACTGACAAAGCCGCTACCAACGTAAGCATAGACACTCTCTGTGTCAAAATATTGGGTTTTAAAATAAGGGACATAGCAATATTGGTACCTAAAGGAGATTTCCAACTCCTGCCCATGCGACCTTTCCCTCCCGTCTGTATATCTGCTGACACCAGCAAACCATGAGCATCCTCACGCTTCGCCAATCGTTTTGCCTCCTCGTTAGTGGAATCAATTTCTCTGTAATAGACATAGGGTCTGCCTGCCCAAACCGTACCGATGACACTCTCACAAGCTTCCTCCGTAATCAAATCCGGAACCCGTTTGAGACAATATCCTTTGTTTGACACTGCCTCAATCTCATAGCCTTCTTCTTTTAATTTTTTTATTACCTTCCAGACAGCGGTGCGAGATACTCCCAAAGTATCTGACAACTCTTGCCCGGACACATAACCGTTGGACTCCTCCAACATCTTTAAAATCTTTTTTTTCACTGTAATAAAACCTCGAACTCCAACTTCTCTCACTGTATGTGACTATTTTACCTACCAAGCATGCCTATCTGCGAAACAGAAACGCAAACATTTGTCCTTTATTGTAATATAGCATTCAACTCGCCCATACACAGACAAAACAACAATACACCCATTAAAAACTCTACAATATACCGCCAGCGACTGATATAGCGAATCTCTCTGGATTTCCATAAAATCCAACAATGGTTGAAAGCAAACACACTCCCAGTTCCATAAGCCACTGGAACTTGCCATCCCGCAGCTCTTCCCAGATATAAAATCCAACCACAGAGTCCAATCGTAATAATGCCGCTGACTAAATAAAGCCACTCTCTCAATGTTAAATCATGAAAATATCTCATAAAGTTGCTACCATCACAGCCTTAATTGTATGCATACGATTTTCTGCTTCGTCAAAGACAATGGACTGCTCTGACTCGAACACTTCATTAGTAACTTCCATTTCAGTTAAACCAAATTTATCTGAAATTTCTTTTCCGATGGTTGTATTCAAATCATGAAATGCTGGCAAGCAATGCATAAATACTGCCTGTTTTCCTGCTAAATCCATTACATGCTTATTTACCTGAAATGGAGACAATACTTTAATACGCTCCTCCCAAACTTCATCTGGCTCACCCATGGACACCCATACGTCCGTACTAATAACATCTGCTCCTTTGACAGCCTCATCCACATTATCCGTAAAAGTAATGCTCGCTCCAGATACCCTCGCATACTCTCTGCATTGAGCCACCAAATCATCGTTTGGATAATATCCCTCGGGTGCACAAGCCACAAAATGCATTCCCATTTTTGTACAAGCAATCATCAGCGAATTGCCTGTATTAAATCGTGCATCACCCATATAAACTAACTTAATCCCCTTCAAATGTCCAAAATGCTCCTGGATGGTCAACATATCTGCCAACATCTGAGTTGGATGATACTCATTGGTCAAACCATTCCACACAGGCACACCTGCATATTTTGCAAGCTCCTCCACAATCTCCTGACCAAAGCCACGATATTCGATGCCATCAAACATTCTGCCCAGAACACGAGCTGTATCGGCAATGCTCTCTTTTTTACCGATTTGAGAACCTTTTGGGTCTAAATAGGTACAGCCCATACCCAAATCAGAAGCAGCCACCTCAAAGGCACATCTGGTCCTGGTACTGGTTTTCTCAAAAATCAGGGCAATATTTTTTCCAGAAAAACGCTTGTCTATTTTTCCCTGCTTTTTCTCTGTCTTCAACTGTGACGCCAAATCCAATAAATATTGAATTTCCTCCGGTGTAAAATCCTTTAATGTTAAAAAATTTTTTCCTTTTAAACTTTCTTTCAAATGCATCTGTGTATTCCTCACTTTCTTTTTTATTTTAAAAAATTGTAACGCTTCTATCAACGGAATCATGCCGAAACTGACATGTCTGCTTTGTAGGTATCGCCAAGCATAAAAGTCGATTTGTCTAGATAGGAAATATAATATATTCTCTCCCCATTGTCAAGTCCATTTATTATAATAATGTATATTTCTTCAATATTTTGCATATTTATTCTTCATATTTTCAATCTGTCTCTTTTTTATACAATTTTGCAATACCTGTTTTTCAGATTTGTTTTTTCAATCTATCTAATTCTTTTTTCTTATTCTTATTCATATATTATCTAAAAATAATGATTCAGCCAGTTTTCATCATCGGCTGAATATGACAGAAAAAGGAATTACTCATGAAACACAATAATACCATTATTAAGGGCTCTCTCATATTGACTAGCGCAGGAATTATCAGCCGCATCCTCGGATTTTTTTATCGTATTTTTCTCTCTAACACGATTGGAAGTGAGGGACTGGGATTATATCAAATCGTATTTCCCGTAGCAGGAGTCTGCCTTTCTCTATGTTCCATGGGCATCTCCACCTCTGTTTCTCGCTATACCGCTACAGCGCCCAAAGGGTTTTCTGTTCAAACCATACGAAATAGTGGTATCTTACTATCCACTGCTCTCTCTATTGTGCTGACTTTTGTGATTTTCCACTTTTCTGAACCTATCGCAATACATATTTTATCTGAGGAACGCTGTGCTCCTCTCTTAAAAACACTTTCTCTTTCTATTCCTCTCTCCGCTCTTCATGGAGTGATTTGCGGCTCTTTTTATGGACAAAAAAAGACTGGCGTTCCAGCATTATCACAACTGATTGAACAGCTTTTAAGAATTGGCATTATCTTTACCCTATGGTACTATCGAAAGGCAGCAAGAGAAATTTTGACTCCCAACGATGTCATGATTAGCTTAGTCCTCAGTGAATTGGGTGCTTTTTTATTTTTAATGTTAGTCATTCAGCTAGAAGGCAATCATAGTGATATAAAATCCACTCCTCACATCCTCTTTTCTGGGATAATTTTGATGCTTCCAATGATTTTGCCCCTGTCAGCCACTCGCTTTTTTCTCGACTGTATCCACAGTGCTGAGTCCATATTAATTCCTAATTGCCTGCAGATGACGGGATTATCGTCTTCCCAAGCAATCTCTCTCTTTGGTATTTTAAGCGGGATGGCAATGCCCTTTATTTTATTTCCATCTACCATCACAAACTCTCTTGCCATTATGCTCATGCCCACTATTTCCTCTTATGACATCAAAAAAAACTTAACTGCCCTCCAACATACTTGTCATCAGTCTATCCAGCTCATTATGATTTTGGGAATTCTATGTACTGGTCTGTTTATAACCTACGGCCAATCTCTAGGTATCTTTTTCTTTTCTAATGAACAAGCTGGAAATTACATCAAGGTATTAGCCTGGCTTTGTCCCTTTCTTTATCTATCCACCACTCTCGGAAGCATCTTAAATGGTCTTGGAGAAACCACTGCTCTGTTTGTCCACAACCTGGTTTCAGCTCTGCTGCGCCTGGCAATTATCATTTTCGCAATTCCAAAAATTGGAATATTAGGCTATTTATGGGGACTTCTTGCTAGCTACATCTTGTGCGTTCTCATGCATTATATCCGAATTGCCCGCATGACTCAGTTATCCCTCTCGGCAAAAGAATGGATTGTCAAGCCCTTTTTTGCAATCTTGATTGCTCGCATTGTCAACTGGGCATTTGAAACCATTTATAGCCATTTGGGTTTTTCTAATCTTTTTTTATTTATGCTGCTAGGCGGAATCATTATGAGTGCCACATATTTCTTTTTTCTTTCACTGTCCCATGCAATTCCTTTCCTTCACGACAACAATTAAAAATGTTCGAGTAGTTCTCCTACTCGAACATTTTTAGGTACCAAATATACGTCTACTATTATGTAACAATTCTGTTGACGAGACCATTCTCTCTTGACATTAGTATCATTCTATTACTTTTCAGGAGTATTATTATCACCGTCATTATCATCATCATCGTCATCAACATCATCCAAATCCGTATCCTTATCTTTCTTTACCAAAGTCCAAATTAAAATCACGGTATTAACAATCAACAATCCGATAAAGACAAAGAAAAGAACTTTCCAAATAGATACCTTGCTGAATAAAGCTCCCTTGTTCGCAGTCTTATTCTCCTCACCCGATGCAGTACTAATCATTTCACTGTCCGACTCCTGAATAGACTCTGCTTCGGTTTCAGGCTCTGTTACTTTTTCTGAAGTCTCTTCTGTCTCGGATGTCTCTTCTGTCTCGGATGTCTCTTCTTCACTGCTGGTTTCCTCTAAAATGTCACTGCTGCTCTCTTCTGGGAACTCCTCTGAAACACTTTCTGCCGAACTACTCTCAGATGAAGATTCCTCTGGAGTCGTACTTTCTTCCGAAGATTCTGCTGAACTGCTTTCCACCGAAGACTCCTGCGGACTTGTGCTCTCAACTGAATTAGCCGGTGCTTCCGCTGGCGCCAATGTATGACCCACGTAACCGACAATACCATTTAATTCAATTTTAGACCAGCCATTAGAGCAAATAGCAATTCGATGAGCGACCTCTGTATCATGAAATGTACCCAACTCTTCTCCTGATGCATCTGGAATAGAACGGATAAACATATTTCCAACAGCCATAACATAGGAGTCGTCTGGTGTTTCGGTCACATTGGCAAGGGATTCCTGAGCAGCTTCTTGATTCAACTGCTCCTGAGTTTTTACATACTCACCCCAGACATACGCTACCTGATTATTATACACAATTTTATTCCAACCAGTTGACTGACTGACACCAATACGCAATACACCTTCTCCTTGATGCAGCTCACCCACTATAGGTGCCTCATCCGCTGGCTCTGAATGAACCGCTACCGTACCCACAGAGTAAACCATCTCTGAAGTATCCACAAAATCATTTACCACTGTGGCTACTACAATCACATCATTTGGTTCTGCCAATGCCACTGTAGGCATTAGCAACATAGCAGTTGTCACAATACCTATTACTATTTTTGAAAATTTCCTCTTCATTCGAACATCCTCCATATTATCTATGTAAATTTTTGATACTTCTATTCTATAGATGAATCGTCAGAAATGCAAGTAAATTTTTAAAAATATTTAATCTTTCTTACCTTATCATAACAAAAATGTACAGACCTATCCAAACTTCCATATATGGTAGTGTCCTGCCTACGAGTCATAGTCGTTGATTATACCTGTTGATAGTAACTTAAGAAATCCTCCAAACGAGCTGCTGCCTCCTTTAATATATCAACCTCTGGCAAATAAACAATTCTAAAATGATCTGGCTGCTCCCAATGGAACCCTCCTCCATGAGTCACTAAAATTTTCTTCTCTTTCAAAAAATCAAGGGCAAATTTTTCATCATCTTTAATATTGAATCGCTTTGCATCAATCTTAGGGAATATATAGAAAGCGGCCTCAGGCTTGACTGCACTCATACCTGGAATTTGATTGATTGCCTGATAGATAAACTCTCTCTGCTCATAGACACGCCCCCCTGGCACTAACAGCTTCTGTGTCTCCTCCTCCAAATCTAAAGCCATCGGGATAACCGACTGTGCTGGTACATTGGAACACAATCTCATAGAAGACAATAAATTCAATCCTTCAATATACCCCTGCATTCTCGTTTTATCCCCAGTCAAACACATCCAGCCACAGCGATAACCTGCAATCAAATGAGACTTAGAAAGTCCATTGAAAGTAATTGTCATCAAATCAGGAGCCAAAGACGCAATAGAAATATGCTCTTTTCCATCCATTACTAACCTGTCATAAATTTCATCAGCAAAGATAATTAAGTCATATTCTCTGGCAATATCCACGATTTGCTCCAAAATTTCCTTAGGATACAGAGCACCCGTTGGATTGTTTGGATTAATAATAACAATTCCCTTTGTCTTATAAGTAATTTTACGCTTGATATCCTCAATATCCGGATACCAATTAGAACTTTCATCACAAATATAATGAACTGCCGTTCCACTAGCCAGAGTGACCGATGCCGTCCACAATGGATAGTCTGGTGCAGGCACCAAAATTTCATCTTGAAAATTCAATAATCCCTGCATAGACATAGTAATCAACTCACTGACACCATTTCCTGTATAGACATCATCCACCGTTACATTAGGGATATTCTTTTTCTTACAATATTTCACAATAGCCTCGCGAGCTGGCAAAAGTCCCTTTGAATCCGAATATCCCTCTGTGCTAGTTAAATTACTAGTCAAAGTTTTTATCAGCTCATCGGGAGCTTGAAAACCAAAGGGAGCTGGATTTCCAATATTCAGTTTCAAAATAGACTCTCCTGCGCGAATCATACGGTTTGCCTCATCCATAACTGGTCCTCGAATATCATAGCAAACATTATCTAACTTACTCGATTTTTCAAATTTTCTCATTTTTAATTCCTCACTTTTCTAATTAATCGAGCAGAAGAAAAATTTTTTCTAACTACTCACTGTGCCTCCCATATGTCGCACAATCGACTTTTATGCCTAGTGTCATCCCACCCGCCGAGCGTGGTCGTTGACTTTAACATAGGTATGCACATAAAAAACCCTGAACACAACTTTACATTGCGTTCAGGGCGAATATACTTCCGTGTTACCACCTGATTTCAGAAATCTTTTTCTGCTCTCTGCCGATACCCTTCGATATCGTGTTCCTATAACGTGGAAAAACGTTGAAGTCTACTAAATGAAATATGCTTCCATTGTTCGGTTCACAGCTCCGAGACTGCTTCCATAAAAATTCCATAAAGATTTGCACCCACCATCTTCTCTCTGAATTTTCCTTTTTATGTACTATTCCTCTTCACAGCTTTTATACATCTGTACTTTAGCACAACAAATCAATTTTGTCAATTCCTTATTTTTTTTTGGACACGGCAAACGCACAATTTTATTTTCTAATATTATGATGTTGGGGTCAAACGGCATTTTAACCCCATAACACCTACAGATTGCTACTCACATTGTGCTCTCGCAATCTGAAAAACATTCGAAATAAATATTAAGAAAATCCCAACTGTATCATCATCTTCGTGGAAAAAGCGGTTTCAATCCCGTCAATGTCTGTCCTGTCAAGATACGATGTGGATTTTCTTCCAGAACCATATGAGCATATCGGAAACCATAATTAGTTTCAATGAGTTCTCTCACCTCACCCATATAAGGAGTTCGCATCCACGGAAAATGAGCATCACTGGCCACACAGGAAACTAGCCCACAATCCATCAAAGTTTGTGCAGTACGCTGCGGAGCTATACCAAATCTACCAAGCAAACTTCCCTTATTAACTTGAATTCCATATCCAGCACAAATCCAATGATAGACTATCTCTGGAGAGCGCTGTACAAATAAATAACGTTCTGGATGAGCAATAATCGGATAATAGTGTCTTTCTACGCATCGCTCCAACACCTCATTGCAGAATCTAGGATCTTCCCCAAAATCAAATTCAACCAAAAAATAGTGAGTATTATTTAATGTCCAAACTTTTTTGTCGGCGAGCAGCTCTGGCAAATTCCATGAAGCAAATAATTCCATGCCACTAAAAATAGTGATTGGAATATCGACTTCTTTGGCTTTCTTGCGAAGAAGTTCCAATTTGTCCGTTAAAATTTTGATATCCTGATGAAGCCCCGGAAGATTACAATGAGGCGTTACCACCAATGCAGTAGTACCTCCTCTGTCAGCAAGAGATAACATCTCCAGAGACATTTCCATGGATTCAGAACCATCATCTACTCCCGGCAAAATATGTGTATGAATATCAATCAAAATTTAACCTCCTATTTAAAAATTTTAAAAGATACATTGCAATATTTTTACTCGGCGCTATTGGATAACTCTGTCTGCACATAATCCAAATTTCTTTCAAAGGCATTGGTCAAATTTAAATTATTGCTTATTACTCCATTAGTATTTCCATTGATTGACATTTGTACCTTACTGATACCTGGAAGTTCACAGAGCGAATCAACAATAGCATATACCGAAATGACATCAGACACATTGCTCGTCTCATCAAAAAAATTATTGTCAAAATTGATATAGCAGGTATTGTCTTTGACAGAAATGCTAAGTATCTTTAGATTAGAGATAACAACAGGATATAGACCGCTCCCAGGCTCCGGTCCCTCAATCAACGCCTCCAATACATACCTCTCAAGAGCGTATCCCGTACCATATCTCGCTTCCATCTTCTGAGGAATCAATGCATCTCCAGTCTCATTGGTAAAATACAGAGTGACAATCTGACTTTCAATTTCATTGATATCCTGACTTAAAATATCCACAAAATCGCTGCCTTTCATGCGCCCCACCATGTTACCTTGAGTGTCTGTTAAAGGGCTCTCTTCAATAAAAAATTGAATTCCAGAAAATCCTTCAATTTGGACAAAGGTTTTCACAAAAGCAGCTCGAAACATCAGCTCATCAATCATAGACATTTGACTGTAAACTGTATTAAAATACACATTTAAAGTATCGCTCTCTACAAAAACACCTCGCAAAATTTCCAACCCCTCAGGACAGATAGTCACTACTTTTTCATTCTCTGGCGGAGTAATAAATAACCCCCATAACTCATTGATAATCCCCTCTACATCCGTACTTGTAACATATCTTGTCACAGGAGTGATTCCATTGCCGCCAGCCTCGCGGTAATATACTTTATATTCTGTTCCTTTTTCCTGTTTATCACAGCCGAAAAGATTCAATATTCCCAATACCATAAATAAAATGATTATCTTCTTTTTCACAATTGTCTCCTTTAGGCAATATATCGCAAAGGCAGACGCATAGTGAAGGTACTTCCCTCACCCAGAGCACTGTCCAGACGAATCGCTCCATGATGCAGCAGAACAATTTCCTTGGTGATAGCCAGTCCCAGACCCGTTCCGCCCGTCTCTCTCGAGCGCGCCTTATCTACGCGATAAAATCGCTCAAACAAATGATCCTTTGCATCATTTGGCACACCGATTCCATTATCCTCCACCTTAATATAGCAATATTTATAATCCGCATCCAACGATACATGAACCCAGCCGCCTACATTATTATACTTGACTGCATTTTCCACCAAATTTGTGACTGCTAAACTTAACTTTGTCTCATCTACCTCTGCAGTTACCTGACGATTACTCTCAAATACCAACTCAATGTCTCTTCGCTTAGCAATAGGACGAACTCGCTTTAAGACACCCTCAACTAAATTATTTAAATCCACTTTGTTGATATCCAGCTTGGTTCCTGCTTTGTCCATGCGCACCATACTCAGCAAGTCTTCAATAATTTTTGCTTCTCGATCAATTTCATCGGAGATATCTCCCAAAAATTCTCGATACATCTCTACTGGTGCATCTTCCACTAACATGATGGAGTCTGCCAATACTCGAATTGACGTAATCGGTGTTTTCAACTCATGCGATACATTCGAGACAAACTCTTGACGAGATTTTTCTACCTTGCGCAGCTGCTCCAACAATCCATTAAACGCTTCAACAATTTGGTTCACTTCTTGATAACTTTTCGTATCCAAGTTAGTATCCAGATTTCCCTCTGAAACGCGTTCCAACTTTTTTGCCAGTTCTTCTAATGGTCTTACACATAATTTTGAAAAATATAAGGCAATAGCCACCAAACAGATAAAAACAAGCAAATAAATGACAAACATTTTTCTTTGAATCGATGTAATCATTGCAGTAAACTCTTCTGTGGAAAGACTAAACACAATCACACCAAGAATCTGGCTTTGTTCTTCTAAATTGAAATTTTGTATTACTGGCACAATAAATTCCATATGATCTGCATCCTGGTCATAGCTTTCATAACTATTTCCGCTCATCAACGAATTAACCACCGCCGAGGAAATACAAAATCCATCCGTGTCTATATGAAATGTATCCAATACTACCTTAAACTGATTATCCACAATTACAATACGACTATTGTAAATATCAGCTGCCTGCTCAATCTCATCTTCCAAAGACTCTGTAATACTAGCGGCAATATTTTCACTGCTCGACAAACGATCCGCAAATATGCTGGCAGTGTATTTTGCATTATTGCCGCGATTTTCCGCCATTTTATTTTTGCTGATACCGATAAGGATGTTTGCACCCACAATAAGAGGTATCATACCAACCAAAATACAAACAAGGAAAATATACAGCCGTACACTGGTAAAAATTGATTTTAATTTAGCCCTTAAAATAATAACCAACTCCCCACTTTGTATACACATACTTCGGATCGCTTGCATTTTGTTCAATCTTCTCGCGCAGCCTTCTAATATGTACATCTACCGTGCGCACATCACCAGGATAATCATTTCCCCAGATAAGACTTAAAAGATTTTCTCGGTTATATACTTTATTTGGATTTTTTACCAACAGTTCCAGCAAATCAAACTCTTTGGCAGTCAAATTTACTTCTTTTCCCAAAATAAAGGCTCTTCTGCCAGCAATATCCAAACGAACATCCCCGGACACAATCTCATTCATTGCTTTTGTGTTCTGCTTTGGCTGACCTGCATTGCTGCGTCGAAGGATCGCTTTCATTCTAGCCTTTAATTCCAGAATGTTAAATGGCTTAGTGATATAATCGTCTGCTCCATACTCTAACCCCAATATTTTATCCATATCCTCGCTTTTTGCTGTCAACATAATAATTGGCACACTTGAAAATTCACGAATCGCCTGACATACTTCCAAACCGTTCATCTTTGGAAGCATCCAATCTAACAAAATAATATCATACTCTGTTTTCTTTGCCATGCTCAATGCCTCTTCACCATCATAAGCACAGTCCACTGACATTCCATCCGTCATCAAATTAAAGCGAATTCCCTTCACTATCATTTTTTCATCATCTACTATTAATACTTTTGCCATTTTTCCTTATCTACTCCTATTCTACCGTCACATACATCTGAATCTTTGAAAATAAAGAATCTCCAATCCCAGAAACATTTTTTAGTTCCTCAATAGACTGGAAGCTGCCATGTTCCTCACGATACTGCAGAATTGCCTCCGCTTTGCTCTCTCCTATACCTGAAATCTGCATTAATTGTTCCTTAGTAGCGGAATTAAGATGTACCATACCATCCGATGCGGACTGTTGTTCCTTTGCTGCCGTAAGAGATGCGCTCTCCTTTGAAGGAATCTGAATCTGTTGACCATCACTCAGCAAATTTGCCAAATTAACTGCTTCTTCGGCTGCCTCCTCTGTCATACCTCCTGCTGCCTCCACCGCCTGAAAGATACGACTGCCTGCCGCCAACTCATAGACCCCCGGAAATTGTACTTCTCCGCAGACATAGACCCAAATTGTAGCATAATTCTCCTGACAAGAGGATTGCTCAGCCTGTTCCTCCTGCAAGTTGGTTTCACCCGCATCCTGCAAGATAAACTCCTCTGTACTAACCTTGGAACAGCTATAGCAGATTCCCGCAATTAAGATAAGACTAACTACCAATATCGTTTTTAAATATTTGGATTGCATAATCATTTCCTCCGAACTGATTATACCATGCCTGACTCCTCTATTTTACCTACTTTTATAAATTATGACAAGAACTTTTTATGATTTTTTGCCCTATCCATTTCACTTCCATTTGAATAAAATGATACCACCAATAGCAAGGAGCATGCCAAACAATTTCTTCCACTCAAAATTACTCTGTTCCACTCCGAACATACCAAACAATTCAATGCCATAAGCTACAATCAACTGTGCCACCACAATCAACATGGCAGCTCTTGCTGGACCTAAACTGTTCATTGCCTGAATCACCGTGATAGTAATAAAAGCTCCAATGACACCTCCCAACAACATATATTTGGGATGAACCTGTGACAAGGCACTGATCGGTTCTCGCCCAGTTATCGCCCACATAATGAAACAAACAACAAAAGCAGTCAATTGGACAAAACCTGCTGAAACCCAAAGACTGCTCTGTTTTGTTACTTCTGAATTAAACACACCCTGCACACTCATCAAAGCACCTGATAAAATTGCCATTATCATGCCCATCTTATTTTACCTCCTACAACCATCTGCCACCAAGCCAATTATTTTCATATACTAACTGGCATAGATGGAGAGCTTTGTATTATTTGAAAATAGTATGAGCCATTTTCCTGATTTTATTCTATTGCCCATGATAGTCGAACTATCTTATCTCTTAAAAAAAATAGTATGAGTGCTTATTATCAATTGTTCTACCATTGATATGGCGTTACCTGATAGACATAAAAATTCAACCAATTGCTGTAAAGGGCATTGGCATGTCCTCTCCACGTCAAAAGCGGTGTCGTATTCGGATCATCATTTTCATAGTAATGCTCGGGAATCTCAATCTCAATTCCCTTCTCCAAATCACGATGATATTCCGCATCCAAAGACATACGGTCATACTCCGGATGCCCAAAAAGGAAAATATTTTTCCCATTTCGACTTTTAACTAAATATACTCCTGCTTCATCTGACTCTGCCAACAACTGAAGAGAAGAATTTGCTAACACATCCTCCCTTCTGACACCATAGTATCGGGAATGCGGTGCCTGAAAACAATCGTCAAAACTGCGCACCAATTGATCGCAGCGGTCTAACAAACGATGTGTATAAATTCCTGACAATTTTTTCGGCAGGCTAACTTTATCAATGCCATAATGATAATAAATTCCTGCAAAAGCGCCCCAACAAATATGCAGCGTGGAAGTCACATGAGTTTTCGTCCATTCCATAATCTCTTTTAATTCCTCCCAGTAAGTCACCTGCTCAAACGGCAGCGTTTCCACTGGAGCACCTGTGATAATCATCCCATCATAATAATTATCCTTAATATGGTCAAAAACCGTATAAAATTTTGAAATATGACTGGAAGAAGTGTGCTTGGACTCATGAGAACTCACATTCAAGTAAGTAATTTCAATCTGCAATGGTGTATTGGAAAGCGCACGCAGCAGTTGAGTCTCATAGTCCTGCTTGAGGGGCATCAAATTTAAAATTACAATATTCAAAGGTCGAATTCTCTGCGTATTTCCTCGGTCATTTCCCATCATAAAAATATTTTCTGATTCCAGCACCGCGCGGGCTGGAAGGTCATCTGCTACACGTATTGGCATTTATAAATCCCCCTCTATCAAATTTTTCTCGGAGCGGATTGGAATTCCCAACTCCTTGGCTTTCTTATTTTTTGATGAATTGGAAGTTAAGTCATTATTAATTAAATAATGCGTCTTGGAACTGACGGAAGCGCTGACTTTGCCTCCTCTCGCCTCAATATAGGCCTTCATCTCATTGCGATTTTTAAAAATTTCCACTGAACCAGTGATGACAAAGGTCTTCCCCGCCCAAAGCTGGCTCTTTTCAGATATTTCAGGAATTTCAATTTTTAAAAAATGTAATAAATCATCCAGCATCGCTATATTTGTTTCATCGGCAAACCAATGCACCCAAGCATCAGCAAGAACTGTTCCGATACCATCTACCTCCAACAATTCCTCACTGGTCAAAGCACGCAGTCTATTTATCTCATGACCAAAAGCTTTACAAATCATTTTGGCATTGGCCACACCGATGCCTGGCACACCCAATGCATAGATTACTCTGGGCATGGTTGTATTTTGAGATTTTTCAATCGATTTTATCATATTTTCATAGGAGCGTTCTCCAAAACCTTCCATCTGCACAATGGCTTCTCGATGTTCTGACAAACGATAGATATCGGCAAAATTTTTGACAAAACCAGCTCCAATCATCTTTTCCATGGTTGCTTCTGACAGTCCATCGATATTCATTGCATCACGACTGACAAACAGCTCAAATGCCTTGATTTTTTTTGCAATGCAACTTGGATTGCTGCAATACAAAGTACGTACCTCATTTATCTCCTCAATACGAGTATCGCCGCCGCAGACTGGGCAGATTTTTGGGATCAAGATGTTACCGCTTTTTGTCAAATTTTCCGCAATCTGAGGAATAATCATGTTGCTCTTATACACCTTAATCGTGTCTCCAATTCCCAATTGCAATCCCTCCATGACAGATAAATTATGCACGCTAGCGCGGCTGACAGTACTGCCCTCTAGCTCCACTGCATCAAAAATCGCCACAGGATTTAATAGTCCTGTACGGGAAGGACTCCATTCAATTTCACGCAGAGTGGTCTCTGCCATCTCGTCCGCCCACTTAAAGGCCATACCATTTCTTGGAAACTTTGCGGTACTTCCCAGAGATTCTCCATAGGCAATATCATCCATAAAAAGCACCAATCCATCAGAAGGAATATCAAAATTCTTGATTTCCTCTGCAAAACTTTGAATTGTCTCTTCCAAATTTTCAGCCTGCACTGAACGATAAGGCACCACCGAAAATCCTTGTAATCTAAGCCACTCCATCTGCTTCATTTTAGAATTTTCAAAATCTATCCCCTCAGCCGACACCAAAGTAAATGCATAAAAATGAACATTTCTTTGAGCTGTAATTTCACTGTTAAGCTGTCTGACAGAGCCAGAACATAAATTCCTTGGATTTTTGTACTTTGCTTCTGTATCCAACTCATGATTCATCGCCTCAAAGTCAGAATAGTGAATCACTGCCTCACCTCTCAAAATAAGTTCACCCTGAAACGGAATTTTAAGTGGAATATTTTTGAAAGTTTTCGCATTTGCCGTCACGACCTCACCAACTGTTCCATTTCCTCGTGTCACAGCCTTCTGCAGACTTCCCTCTCGATAAGTCAACACGATAGTCAATCCATCTAGTTTCCATGAAATCATACAGGTCTGCTGCCCCATCCATGCCTGCAGCACAGCTGGATCCTTTGTCTTATCCAGTGAAAGCATGGGAGTTATATGAGTTTCCTTCGTTAATTCACTCAAAACTTCATATCCCACAAAGCTAGTAGGACTTCCCGCCAACACCATGCCAGTCTCCCTCTCCAAAGCCTGCAACTCATCATATTGAATATCATATTCCTGATTGGACATAATTTCTCTATTTTCCTGATAATAGGCTTTAGCCGCCGGATTTAAGATGGCAATCAATTCTTTCATGCGATTTATGCTTGCTTCCATTGTGTTTTCCTATCCCTCCATCTCGATTTGCTGATACAATTTTGCTTTCTCAGATTCGCTCATCAAGCGATATTCACCACTCTTTAAATCACCCAAACGAATATCCATGATACGAATTCGCTTTAATTTTGTTACTTTGCATCCACATGCCTCACTCATTCGCCGAATTTGCCGATTGAGTCCCTGAGTAATGACAATGTGAAAGGTCTGCGTCCCCGTCTTCCATATTTTACACGGTTTTGTTACCGTATCGAGAATTTTGACCCCCGATGCCATTTTTTTTAAAAATTCATCTGTCACCGGATGATTAATGGTCACAACATATTCCTTCTCATGCTCATAGCGACTTCGCAAAATTCCATTGACAATGGAACCGTCATTCGTCAGCAAAATCAACCCTTCGGAATCTTTGTCAAGACGCCCCACTGGATAAATGCGTGTTGAATAATTGATATAATGAATAATATTATTCGTTTCTGATTCAGCAGAAGTGCAAACCACACCTGTGGGTTTGTTGAATATCAATACAACCTTTTCTTCTCCTTCCCCTTGTCCGCCGACTGAAATCGGCTTACCATCAATGCAAATGAAATCCTTTTTTGTAACTTTTTGTCCCATCTGCACGGGTTCTTGATTGACAGTAATTCTGCCTGCCTCTATCATCCGGTCTGCCTCTCTGCGAGAACAAACACCCCTATCACTGAGAAATTTATTTAAACGGATTGATTCTTCCATACTTACCTCTTCGTTTATTTTGAAAGTACGTCAAAAAATATGACAAGTGTGCAAAGCACATAGCAATCAACTTCCCTAAGCTGACATAGTTTGAAAATGGAGCAGCACCATATAGAAAAAGCCGATTGCAGAAACCTGCTAAGCAGGCATAGCTGTTTTAGAAAAGGACCAAATATTTACGATATTTGGTCCTACTCCATTCATGTTTCTTATCGGATGAACATGGCATCTCCAAAAGAAAAAAATCGATATCTCAGTTCCACCGCCTCTTTATAAGCTGCCAGCACATTTTCTCTTCCTGCCAATGCAGACACCAACATAATCAATGTTGACTGTGGCAAGTGGAAATTGGTAATCAGTGCATCAACTACTTTAAATTGATAGCCTGGATAAATGAAGATTTCCGTCCAGCCGGAACATTCCTTCAAAGTGCCGTCAGCTGCTGCAGCAGACTCCAAAGTTCTTGTGCTGGTAGTACCCACTGCAATCACACGATTTCCCCGTGCTTTGGCTCGATTAATTTTATCTGCCTCAAACTGCTCAATCTGATAAAACTCAGAGTGCATGTGATGCTCCTCTATCTTATCTACCTTTACAGGCCGAAAAGTACCCAAGCCCACATGGAGAGTTACAGTCGCTATCTCCACTCCTTTCAGCTTAATCTGCTCCAACAATTCTGTCGTAAAATGTAATCCTGCTGTCGGTGCAGCCGCCGAACCCTCATATTTTGCATATACCGTCTGATAGCGATTTTTATCTTTCAATTCATGAGTAATATAAGGCGGCAAAGGCATATTTCCCAACTCATCTAAAATTTCCTCAAAAATACCCTCATAGGAGAATTGAATCAATCGATTTCCTTCTTCAACCACATCAATTACAGTCGCCTTCAGTCTGCCATCACCAAAAATAATTTCTGCTCCCACTCGAGCTTTCTTTCCAGGCTTTACTAGTACTTCCCAGATGTCATTTTCCTTGCGCTTCAACAACAATACTTCAATCTTTCCATTGGTATCTTTTTTCTGACCATATAACCGCGCTGGAATTACTTTTGTGTTGTTGATAACCAGACAATCTCCTGCCTGCAATTCATCAATAATATCATGAAAAATCTTGTGTTCCCGCTCTCCCGTATTTTTATCTAATATCAATAAACGAGACTGGTCTCTCTGCGCAATAGGATCCTGCGCAATCAATTCCTGCGGTAATTCAAAATCAAAATCTTTTACGTCCATTTTTTCTTTATTCTGCCTTTCTCTTACAATACAACAGCGATTAAGCTCTGCCGCTTGTCAGATATGCAATAATCTCTCTCATTGCTGCCACTTCATCTTCGCCCTCTACGCAGACCGTAATGGTATCTCCTGTATTGGCGCCCAAGGACATCATACCCATAATACTTTTTGCATTGACTTTTCTATCATTCCACTCTAAATAAATACGACTCGTAAACTGAGTTGCTAACTGCACTAACATCGCAATCGGCATCGCATCCATTTCCGTGATAAGACGTATCGTCACTTTTTTTGATAGCATTGTCCATCCTCCTCGTTCATTATGTTGGGGTCAAAAGGTATTTTGACCGCTTGATTACGAATTTCTCCGCACTTCGTGCTCCCACAATCCGAAAAACATTCGAAATCATATTTCATTCGCTTTCTAAAGACTTTTCTTTTATCATATCTGCTATTTTTTTTATCTTCTTTAACCGATGATTCACTCCCGATTTTCCCAGAGGCGGTGTCATATTTTCTCCAATTTGCTGAAGAGAATAATCAGGATTCTGCAAGCGCAGTTCTGCAATTAACTGCAAATCCCATGCCAACGTCTCCAATCCCACCGTAGACTGAATTAACTGAATATTCTCTATTTGCTCTACAGATGCCTCAACGGTCTTTTGAGAGTTTGCTACTTCACAGTTAATTCGTCGATTTACACTATTTTTAATATTTTTCTCAATACGGATATTTTCCATCTTCATGATAGAAGAGTAAGCTCCCATGTGGGTCATCAGTACTACAATCTGATCACCTTCCTTGAGATAAACAACAAAAGAGTGTTTTCTCGGTACAATTTTTGTCTCCATATCAAAACTGTTAATAATATCTCTCAGCTGTTCGGCTTTTTCATTGGTCTGACAGACAAACTCTAAGTGATAAAACTTTTGAGGATCACTGATAGAACCGGATGCCAAAAATGCTCCTCGGATAAATGCCTGCTTACAGCAGCTGCTCTGAATTACCAAGGGTTCTACCAACAATTGTTTCTCCTCCGCACTTTCCCACTTGATAGCCATCAACAAACGCTGCGCTTCCAAACCACGCCGAACTGTAATAGAATAAACGCGATTTTTTTTCAGGCAGGCATTTCTGCGGACAGAAATATCTGCCTCTATGTTAAATGTTTTCTTTAATAATGCAAAGTATTTTTTTGCCACAGCCACATTTTCTGTCTGCACAAACACTTGACTTTTATTACCAGCATTGATTACTTTTCCACACATAGACACAATAGCTGCAATCTCGGCCAAGTTACAATGTCTGGCTGCCACTTCATACTGCGCCAACTCCTCCTTAACATCACTGGAAAAAGACATTGCTATTTCCCCTTTCGATGAGTATCTTTCTCAATATCTCGATGCTCAATTTTAATTCCATAACTTTCCTGCACACCCTTTAACTGCTCGTATAGTGCATTGGCAATGGTCACAGAACGATGCTTGCCGCCCGTACAACCGATACTGATAACTAACTGATTTTTACCCTCCATCACATAATTTGGAATCAAAAACTTCACCATATCCACGAGTTTCTGCAAAAATTCTTTTGATATATCAGAATTCATTACAAAATTTTGAATTTCAACGTCATTTCCCGTCAAAGGACGAAGCTCAGCCACATAATAAGGATTCGGCAGAAAACGCACATCAAATACTAAATCCGAATCGGTAGGAATACCATACTTAAATCCAAATGACAAAATTGTGACAATTAAGTTCTTGTAATCCTGACCATACTTGAAAATACGCTCTAAATTGACTCTCAGCTCTCTTGTCAGTAACATACTAGTATCAATCACATAATCTGCCTGCATCTTGAGAGAAGCCAACAATTCTCTTTCCTTTTGAATACCATTCTCGATGCGACCATCTTGAGACAGCGGATGATTGCGTCTTGTCTCTTTAAAACGTTTTACTAAACATTCATCAGAAGCATCCAAAAATAATATCTTACAGTCAATTCCATCTTTTTTTATCTGTGCAATAATATTGCCTGCGTCCTCCAGCCATTTTCTGCTGCGCACATCTATGACGAACGCTACTTTCGTAATCTCACTGCTGGTATCATTTGCCAACTGAGTAAACTTGGGAATCAACTGAACCGGAAGATTATCTACACAAAAATATCCTAAATCTTCTAAGATTTTCATTGTCTGCGTTTTCCCCGCTCCAGACATCCCTGTAATAATTACAAATTCCACTTTTTTCTCTGCCCCACTATCTTTTATTCAAATGTTCCGAGACATACTACTTCCAGTTCCAGTTCTACACCAAATTGAGCCCTAACTGTCTTTTGAATATATTTACAAAGCTGAAAAATTTCTGCCGCTGTAGCATTGCCCAGATTAACTACAAAGCCGCAATGCTTTTCTGAGACACTAGCTCCGCCGATTGTATAGCCGCGCAGCCCCGCATCCTGAATCAGTTTTCCTGCAAAATAACCGGTCGGACGCTTGAAGGTACTGCCCGCGCTGCCTTTATCCAAGGGCTGCTTGAGACGTCGCTGCTCGTTATAATATCGCATCTGCTCTCCAATTGTATCCTTTTCACCAAACTCCAGCACCATCTCTGCCCCAAGGACAATAGAACCATCCGATACCAAGCAACTGTGACGATAGCTCAAATCTAATTCCCCCACAGACAGTTCTTTTATCTCGCCATCTTTTGTCAATACCGTTACTTTAACCAAAACTTGCTTCATCTCACCGCCATAAGCTCCTGCATTCATTCTCACTGCACCACCTACGGTTCCCGGAATGCCCGCAGCAAACTCCAAGCCAGTTAAACTGTACTGCCATGCTGCCCTGGATACTGCCGGAAGCATAGCACCTGCTCCTGCAAAAATGCGGTTTTTCTCCACTGATATTTGATTGAAATGTTTGGTCAGAGAGATAATAACTCCTCGATATCCATCATCGCTGACCAACAAATTGCTGCCGTGACCAAGAATAAAATAATCCACCTGTTGACATTTGCAAAGTTTCACCAATTGCTGCAATTGCTCCACATTTTGGGGATAAACAAAATAATCCGCAAAACCTCCCACTCCAAAGGTAGTGTGATTCTTCATCGGTTCGTCTCTCAAAATATCTTCTAAAGTAAGAATTGTCTCTAATTCTTCTAATTTTAGCATCAATCCTCTGCCATCCTTTTTGCCAAATTTTGCTGTACACGATTGTACAATTCTCTTGCTGCGTTATAACCCATGCTCTTTTGTCTGTGATTCACCGCTGCGGACTCTACAATAATTGCTAAATTACGTCCAGGACGAATCGGAATATCGTGACAAGGCACTTTATTTCCCAAATATTCTGCATATTGTTCCTCCAATCCAAGACGATCATACTCCTTATCCTTCTTCCAATCTTCCAGACGGATAACCAAGTCAATAGACTGCGTGTTTTTCACTGCCTCCACACCATACAGGGTCTTAACATCAATAATACCGATACCGCGCAGTTCAATGAAATGTCTGGTAATACTTGGCGCCGAACCAACTAAGGTATCATCACTGACTTTGCGAAGTTCCACTACATCATCAGAAACCAGACGATGACCACGCTTAATCAACTCCAGAGCCGTCTCTGATTTTCCGATACCACTCTCACCGACAATCAAAATACCCTCACCAAATACATCCACCAATACACCATGAATCGAAATCGTTGGAGCCAACTCCACCTTAAGCCAACGCAAAACCTCACTGGTCAGCTCAGATGTGCTTCCTGGATATCCCATCACCGGCACTTGATATTTTCTCGCCAATTCCAAAATACATTCATGAGGGCGAATGCCACGGCCAAAAATCATACATGGAATCTTACTGCTCATAAGGCGATCAAACATCTGACGAATCGTTTCCTCACCCCTATCTTTGTAGTAGGCATACTCTACCATACCAATAATCTGCACACGAACATTGTCAAAATATTCGTAGAAACCTGTAAGCTGTAATGCAGGACGATTGACATCTGGATGTTCGATGTACATTTTGTCCGTGTTTAGCTCTGGTGTAAAATTATTTAAGTTAAATTTTTTAATCAATTTAGTCACTGTTAGTCCGCTCATCGTTAACCTCCATTCCGCTGCCTTAAATGGCAACACACAGCTATCTGCTATCTCATCCCTATTTTAACAGTAAGTTAGGATTCTGTAAAGAATAAAAAATGGTTAAGCTTTGTGAAAAAATAGATAGACAGATTCTGCCGCCTTCTGATTCATCTCTGGAATCTGCGCTAACTCCTCCACTGAAGCATTTTTAAGCTGCTGGAGATTTTCATAAGTTCGCATCAGCGCATTTCTTCGCTTCGGCCCGATTCCTTCAATATCATCTAAAAGAGAATGCGTACTCTCCTTACCTCTCAAACTTCGATGATACTCAACAGCAAAGCGATGAGCCTCATCCTGAATGCGCGTAATTAGCTGAAATCCCTCCGAATGACGGTCAACAGGAATTTCCACATTTTGATAATATAATCCTCTGGTGCGATGATTATCATCTTTCACCATACCACACACTGGAATATCCAATCCGAGCTCTGCTAATACCTCCAGCGCAATATTGACTTGTCCCCGACCACCATCCATCAAAATCAAGTCTGGAAACTTCTGAAAGCTGTCTCCTTCGTTCTCCTTCATTCCATGAAGAAATCGCCGTTTCAACACTTCCTGCATAGATGCGTAATCGTTTGCTCCCTCTACCCATTTAATGCGAAATTTTCGATAGTCACTGCGCTTTGGCTTACCATTTTCATAGACCACCATGGAGGCCACAGAATTAAAGCCGCTGATATTAGAGATATCGTAAGCCTCCATCCGCACAATATCTGATAGACCAATCCATTCTTCAATCTGCTTGACTGCACCCCTTGTACGCACCTCTTCCCGCTTCATTTTCTCCTTATCCTGGTTTAAGACCATTCTTGCGTTTTTCTCTGCCAACTCTACCAAACGCTCTTTTTCCCCCCGCTTTGGCACTTTAATGGTCACTTTTTTCCCCTTCTTCTTGGAAAGCCATTGCTGCATCGTCTCCTCATCCTCCAACGGATACTGCAAATGCAGCTCCGATGGAACAAAAGGAGTCCCTGCATAGAATTGCTTTACAAAACTGGTCATAATCTCTGATGTTGAATCACCCTCTGCCGCCAGCACATGAAAATGATCTCTGCCAATCATCTTTCCTTCTCGGATAAAAAAAACTTGCACCACCACATCACTATCGTCCGCCGCAAAGGCAATCACATCTCTGTTTTCCTCAGAACCATCCGTAATTTTTTGTTTCTGAACAATATGTTTCATACTGTTCAAAAGCTCTCGGTATTGAATCGCCTCCTCAAACCGCATTTCAAGTGAAGCCTGTTCCATCTTCTTTTCCAACTCTTTTTGAATACCCGTATATTTTCCATTGAGAAAATCTACAATCAACTGCACCGACTGCCGATATTCTTCCTTTGAGATATAGCCCTGACATGGAGCACTGCACTGATGAATATAATAATTCAAGCAAGGACGCTCCTTACCTATATCCCTCGGCAGCACACGGCTGCAAGTTCGAATTTGAAACATTTTATGCAAAAATTCCAAAGTGTCCGCCACAGCACTCTCACTGGTATATGGTCCAAAATACTTCGATTTATCTTTCTTTATGGAACGTACCTTTGTAATTCTCGGAAAATCCTCTTCCACCGACACACGTATGTAAGGATAAGTTTTTCCATCCTTCAGCATGGTATTATATTTGGGCATATGCTCCTTAATGAGATTACATTCAAGGACAAGTGCCTCTAGTTCTGAGTCAGTAATAATATACTCAAATCGGGCAATCTTAGAAATCATCTGCTGAATTTTTGCACTGCGTTCCCTAGTCTGAAAATATTGACGGACACGATTTTTTAAGTTAATAGCCTTACCTACATAAATGATACTGTCATTTTCATCATGCATTAAATAAACTCCCGGCTTTGCGGGAAGCTTTTTTAATTCTTCTTCTAAATTAAATTCCATATTTACCCCCGAAAAAGATTTGCATAAACCTATCAAGCAGATTGTAATACACACCCACACAACAAGTAGGCGGAAAAACTCCCGCCTACTTAATCTTCACAAATTTACTTATGATTCTTCCACCAAACCAGCGACATCTGTATTAGATGAATCCGTATTAGATGGATTCTTCTGCTGCAGGGCCTGCTCCAACTCATCCTGAATTCTTCTTGCCTCAGCAGCTTTCTCCTCGGCGGCTTTTTTCAGCATCTCCTGCTCTGCCTGAGCGCGATGGAAAATATCCATAAATTCCTTCCCAGTGATTGTTTCCCTCTTAATCAGGTAATCTGCAATCTGATCCAAAATATACCGATTATCCGCAATCATGCTTCTGGTCTCTGCGTAGGCCTGCTTCAAAATTCGCATCACTTCTTTGTCAACCTCGGCTACGGTAGCATCACCACAGGTAGGCACTCGCCTTGCCCCTAAATACTGATCTTCAATCGTTTCTAAGGAAACCGGACCAAACTTTTCAGACATACCTAACATCGTAATCATAGAACGCACATAGCTGGTTGCCTTCTCCAAATCATTCTGACATCCGCCAGTAACAGTGCCAAATACTACATCCTCTGCCGCACGGCCACCCAGCAAACCTCGAACTGTAGCATAAATTTCTTCATTATTTTCCAAATATTTTTCTTCATCCGGCACACTCAGCACATAGCCCAGAGAACCCATAGTACGAGGCACAATTGTGATCTTCTGAACTGGCTCTGCATCCTTCTGCAATGCATTAATCAGCGCATGACCCACTTCATGATAAGAGACAATACGACGATCCCGCTCGTTCATCAGATGATTCTTTTTCTCCTTACCTGCAATCACAGTCTCAATTGCCTCAAACAAATCACCCTGGTTAACCGCCTTACGTCCGTTCTTGACTGCATTAATTGCAGCTTCATTGACCATATTTGCCAAATCTGCACCAACTGCACCGCCGGTAGCTAAAGCAATGGCCTCCAAATCAACGGTATCATCCATTCGCACATCTTTGGAATGCACTTTCAATATAGCGACACGACCCTTTAAGTCAGGCTTATCTACAATAATACGACGGTCAAAACGACCTGGTCTCAAAAGAGCTGGATCCAAAGTCTCCGGACGATTAGTGGCACCAAGAACAATCAATCCCTTGGAAGTATCAAATCCATCCATCTCTGCCAGCAGCTGATTTAAGGTCTGCTCTCGTTCATCATTACCACCGCCATAGCGACTGTCACGACTCTTACCAATAGCATCAATCTCGTCAATAAAAATGATACATGGAGCATTTTCCTGAGCCTGTTTGAACAAATCACGTACACGGGAAGCTCCCACACCGACAAACATTTCCACAAAATCGGAACCAGTCAGCGAGAAAAATGGTACATTTGCCTCACCAGCAATGGCCTTTGCAAGTAAAGTTTTACCAGTACCTGGAGAACCGACCAACAAAGCGCCTTTCGGCAGCTTTGCACCAATCTCTACATACTTTTGAGGATCATGCAGGAAATCGACTAATTCACTAATCGACTCCTTCGCCTCATCCACGCCCGCCACATCATTAAAAGTGACGCCCGTCTGCTTTTGAATATAAACCTTTGCATTGCTCTTTCCTACACCCATGATGCCGCCGGAACCGCCCATGCGATTCATCATCCATACAAAAAATACCACCATCAAAATAAGTGGAAGAAAAGTAAATACAATATCCAATATACTGTAGCTGCTCTGCTCACCTTCAATATTAACACCTGCCTCATACAGTCTCAGAGAAAGGGTATCATCCTTCACTGCCACGATAGTATAGGTGTAAAGGTCATTATTTTTCTGCATTTTGATAATGCCGCTTGAAGTGTTAATCACGACCTTGCTGACTTCTCCTGCGTCTACTGCAGTCAAAAATTCGCTGTAGGTCATTTCCTTGTTGGTTAAATTTCCCACAAAATTATTGATTAACAACATAAAAATCAAAGTAATCATAGCCACAGTCATGATAATGACTGTTGTCTTTCGATCTGGTCCACTTGGCTCTGGACCCTTGTCCTGATTATTTCGATTTCTATGATTGGGTTGATTCGGGTTATTTTGCTGATTACCCCGATTGTTTTGATAATAGTTATCCACGTCGTCCTCCGTTTCACAATAAAAATTCCCACTCAGTAAATTATTTTGGGCATTGATTTGTTTATTATACTTGCCAAGCGGGTATAAATCAAGTGATTTGTTTACATTTTACAGAAAAATTGTCAATAGACTGTGAACAATTTTCAACCAATATTTGAAAATGTAAACAATAGTTCAGCTACT